>CAZCVW010000122.1:0-9036 GCA_964502185.1 uncultured Burkholderiales bacterium | reverse complement strand
TGATCCCCACCGCGTCGAGCATGAAGGCGTAGACGAACGCCTGTCGTTTCCAGGCGTCGTACCGGCCGGAGGGGCCGCCGTGGCCGGCGCCCATCTCGGTCCTAAGGAGAAGCCTGCTGTTACCTGTTTTGGTGGCCCGTAGCTTGGCCACCCACTTGGCCGGCTCCCAGTACGACACCCGAGGGTCGTTGAGCCCGCCGGTGACCAGCAGATGCGGGTACGGCTGGGCCGAGACGTTGTCGTAGGGGGAGTACGACTTGATGGTCTCGTAGTAGGCGGGGTCGTTGGGGTTGCCCCACTCCTCCCACTCGATGACCGACAGCGGCAGCGTGGGGTCGAGGATCGTGCTCACCACGTCCACGAACGGGACCTCGGCCACCGCCGCGGCGAAGAGCTCCGGCCGCTGGTTGAGGACCGCGCCCATCAGGAGACCGCCGGCGCTGCCGCCGTAGATCACGAGGCCGGACGGGCTCGTCCAGCGCTGCGCCACCAGATGTTCGGCCGAGGCGATGAAGTCGGTGAAGGTGTTGGCCTTGCGGTGCAGCTTGCCATCCTCGTACCAAGCCCGGCCCAACTCTCCGCCACCCCGGATGTGGGCGATGGCGAAGGCGAAGCCGCGGTCGAGCAGGCTGAGCCGCAGCGACGAGAAGCCCGGGTCGGTCGAGCTTTCGTAGGAGCCGTAGCCGTAGAGCAGGGCGGGGGCTGATCCGTCCCGGGGCCGGTCGGCCCGGTACACGATCGAGAGGGGCACCCGCGTCCCGTCGGGGGCGGTGGCCCACAGGCGCTCGGTGCGATACCGCGAGGGGTCGTAGCCGCCGAGCACCGGCTCCTGCTTGAGCAGCGTCCGTTCCCGGGTGTCGAGGTCGTACCCGTACTCGGAGTGGGGAGTGATGAGCGAGGTGTAGTTGAAGCGCAGCGAGGCCGTCTCGAACTCCGGGTTGTCCTCGTCGGGCAGGCCGACCCGGCAGACCGCCTCCGGCTGGTCGACCAGATGCTCCTCTCCGGTGGCGAGGTCCCGGACGCGCAACCGGCGCACGCCCTCGGCCCGTTCCAGGACCACCAGGTGCGCAGCGAAGGCCGAGAGGCCTTCCAGCTTTACGTCGGACCGGTGCGGGATGACCTCCGTCCAGTTCTCCCGGCCCGGGGCCGACACGGGCGCCTCCATCAGGCGGAAGTTGGGCGAGCCGTCGTTGTCGAGGATGAAGAAGCGGTCCCCGTGATGCTCGACGGCGTATTCGACGTCCTGCCGGCGCGGTTCAACGACCTGGAACGTTCCCGTAGGGTCGTCGGCCCGGAGGATCCGGTCCTCCGAGGTCACCGCGCTGCGGACGTCGATCACGACGTAGCCGCCGCTCCGGGTGCGTTCCACGTTGCAGAAGAACCGGTCGTCGGGCTCCTCGTGCACGATCACGTCCGCCGCCGGGTTGGTGCCGATCTGGTGGCGCCACACCCGGAACGGCCGCTTGGCGTCGTCGAGGGTGGTGTAGAAGAAGGTCCGGTTGTCGCTCGCCCAGGCGACGCCGTAGGAAGTGTTTCCGATGCGCTCCGGCAGGTCTTCGCCGGTCGAGAGGTCCCGCACCGCGAGGACGTGTTCCTCGTCGCCTTCCGTGTCGAGCGACCAGATCATCAGGTTGTGGTCCGGGCTCACCTCGAGCGCCCCGAGCGAGCAGTAGTCCTCTCCCTCGGCCAGGACGTTCTCGTCGATCAGGATGTGCTCGGGCGCCTCGGCGGTCTCGGCCGGCTTCCGGCAGTAGATCGGGTACTGGAGCCCCTCCACGCTGCGGGCGTAGTAGTGCCAGGGCCCGTGATGCACCGGGACCGACAGGTCCGTCTCCTGGATGCGGGCGATGATCTCCTCGTAGAGGCGTTCCTGAAGCTCGGCCGTGGGGGCCATGACGGCCTCGGTGTAGGCGTTCTCCGCCTCCAGGTAGGCGATCACCTCGGGGTCGTCCCGGTTCCGCAGCCAGTGGTAGTCGTCGACCCGGCGATCCCCATGCGCCTCGTGCACGTGGGGAACCGTTCGGGCGACAGGAGGGCCAGCAGGGGCAGAATTCTCGGTCATCCGGTGACCCTATTCCGGACACTCTTGGCCAGAGACGCTGAGGGCGGCCGACCGGGGTGCCGGTAGGATCGCCGCCGTCATGGAGCTCGCCCTCATCCTCGGAATCGTCTTCCTGGCGGCCATCCTCGCCGCCGGCGTCGGCTTCACCCTGTCCCGCCGCTCGCGGCGGCGCCAGGAAGAGGCCGAGCGCGACGCGGTGGAGAAGGCGAGGCCGGCTGGCGCCGTCCGGGAGGTCGTTCTCGAGCCGGAGCCGGAGCCGGACGTCCTGCCGGTCCCCGTCCGCCCTCGCCTGCGCGACCGGCTCGGCAAGGCCCGGGCCCTGCTCGCCGGTTACGTCGAAGACATGCGACAGCGGGAGAAGATCGACGACGACACCTGGGACGAGCTCGAGGAGGCGCTCATCCTGGCCGACGTCGGGGTCAACTCGACCCAGAAGATCCTCGACGACCTCCGCCGGCGGGTGAAGGAGACGGGCGCCTCGACACCGGCCCAGCTCATCGACCTCCTGAAGACAGACCTCGTCGAGTTTCTTTCGTCGGCCGACCGGTCGCTCACCCTCACCCCCGGCGAGATGAACGTCTGGATGTTCGTCGGCGTAAACGGGGTCGGCAAGACGACCACCATCGGCAAGCTCGGGCAGCGGGAGCGGGCCAACGGGCGCACCATCGTGATGGCGGCCGGCGACACCTTCCGGGCTGCCGCCGCCGAGCAGCTCGAGCTGTGGTCGAAGCGGGTCGGCGCCGACCTCGTGCGGGGCCAGGAGGGAGCCGACCCCGGTTCGGTCCTCTTCGACGCCATGGGCGCGGCCCAGAACCGGGGGGCCGACCTGCTGCTCGTCGACACCGCCGGACGGCTGCACACCAAGGTGAACCTGATGGAGGAGCTGAAGAAGCTCCGCCGGATCGTCGACCGCACTCCCGGGGCACTGAAGGAGGTGCTCCTGGTGATCGACGCCACCACCGGCCAGAACGGGCTGGTGCAGGCCAAGCAGTTCGGCGAGGCGGTCGAGGTCACCGGCGTGGTGCTCACCAAGCTCGACGGCACCGCCAAGGGCGGGATCGTGCTGGCGGTGCAGGCGGAGCTCGGAATCCCCGTGAAGTTGGTCGGCGTGGGCGAGACGGCGGACGATCTCATCGAGTTCGACCCCGAAGAGTTCATCGACGCCCTGCTCGGGCCCGAGCGCAGCGAGGGATAGCCCGAGCGGAACAGCCAGGACGGGCCGCCCGAAGGGTGACCGCCACGTAGTATCAAAGCTTCATGTTTGACGCCCTCTCGGAACGCTTCGATTCGATCTTCTCCCGCATGCGCGGCCGCGGCCGCCTGGGCGACAAGGAGATCGACGAGATCGCCCGCGAGATCCGCCTCGCCCTGCTGGAGGCGGACGTCAACTTCAAGGTGGTCAAGTCCTTCATCTCCCGGATCAAGGAGCAGGCCACCGGCGCCGAGCTGGGGAAGAGCCTCTCGCCGGCCCAGCAGGTGATCAAGATCGTCCACCAGGAGCTGGTCAACACCCTGGGCGGCACCACCGGCAAGCTCAACATGAGCCCGAAGCCGCCCACGGTCGTGATGCTGGTGGGCCTGCAGGGCTCCGGAAAGACGACCGTGGCGGGCAAGCTCGCCCGCCACCTGAAGAGCCAGGGCCTCCAGCCCCTGCTGGTGGCGGCCGACCTTCAGCGCCCGGCCGCCGTCCAACAGCTGCGGGTGCTCGGCGAGCAGGTGGGCGTACCGGTCTACAGCCAGTCCACCGACCCGGTGGCCGTCGCCCGGGGGGCCCGGGAGGAAGCGGCCCGGCTCGGCAAGAACGTGATCGTGCTCGACACGGCCGGTCGCCTCCAGATCGACCTCGCCCTCATGGCCGAGCTGGCCCAGATGCGGGAGGCCATCGAGCCCCACAACGTCCTGCTCGTGGTCGACGCCATGACCGGCCAGGAAGCCGTCAACGTGGCCGAGTCGTTCCAGCAGTCGGTCGGGATCGACGGGGTGGTGCTCACCAAGATCGACGGCGACGCCCGCGGCGGCGCGGCCCTGTCGGTGAAGGAAGTCACCGGCCGTCCGATCCTCTTTGCCGGCACGGGCGAGAAGCTCTCCGAGTTCGAGCCCTTCCACCCCGACCGGATGGCCGGCCGCATCCTCGGTATGGGCGACGTCATGACGCTCATCGAGAAGGCCGAGGCCACCTTCGACCAGGAGCAGGCCCAGAAGGCGGCGGCCAAGCTCAAGAAGGGCACCTTCACCCTCGAGGATTTCCTCGACCAGATGCAGCAGGTCAAGAAGATGGGCCCGCTGCAGAACATCATCGGTATGCTCCCGGGCCTGCCCAAGGAGTTGAAGAACGCCGAGGTGGGCGAGGATCAGCTCGCCCAGGTCGAGGCGATCATCCGCTCGATGACCCCGAAAGAGCGCAATGACCCCACGATTATCAACGGCTCCCGCCGCCTTCGCATCGCCCGGGGGAGCGGCACGACGACGCAAGATGTGAACGCACTGCTCAAACAGTTCAAGATGGTGCAGCAGATGATGCGATCGTTGGCCGGGGGCAAGCGGCCCAAGCTGTCGATTCCGGGCCTGTGAGGCCCACCAGAGAAGAAGGGATTCCCCTGTGGCCGTGAAGATCCGCCTGATGCGGATGGGCAAGAAGAAGCAGCCGACCTACCGGGTGGTCATCGCCGACGCCCGTTCGCCTCGAGACGGCCGGTTCGTCGAGATCATCGGCAAGTACGGGCCCCGCGAGGACCCGTCGCTGGTCGACATCGACAATGACAAGGCCCTCGACTGGCTGCGTAAGGGCGCCCAGCCCACCGAGCAGGTGCAGCGCCTCCTCACGATCTCGGGGGCCTGGGAGCAGCACCAGTCGGAGAAGAAGAAGAAGTGACCGATCACGACCCGTCGAATCTCGACGAGACAGACGACGACTTCGACGACGAGGACGACGATGAGGACGATGACGACGACTTCGAGGACGACGTCGACGTCATCGCCGGCGAAGACGACGAAGACGACGAAGACGACGAGGTCGGGGCCGAGGGCAACCGGCTCGTCGGGGCCCTGCCCAAGAACGTGCTGGAATACCTGGCCCGGAACATCGTCGATGAGCCCGACGGCGTGTTCATCGAGGCCAGCGAGGGGCGGGGCGCGATCGAACTGCGCCTCCACGTCGCTCCGGCCGACATGGGCAAGGTGATCGGCCGCCGAGGCCGGGTGGCGCAGGCGCTGCGCCAGGTGGTCGCCGCCGCCGGCACCCTGGAGGGTGTACGGGCCAGCCTCGACATCGTGGACTAGAGGCTCGGTGCCCGACCCCGACCCCGACCGGCTCGAGGTCGGGCGAATCGCCCGGGCCCATGGGATCCGGGGCGAGGTGATCGTCGAGGCCGTTTCCAACCGGCCCGAGCGCTTCGCCGCCGGATCCGTCCTCTTTGCGGGAGATCGCGAGCTGGTGGTGGAGCGGGCCGGCCCGCACGGAGGGCCGGATGCTGCCGGCCGGCCGCCGAGGGCCCGATGGATCGTCGCCTTTCGCGGGATCGCCACCCGCAACGAGGCCGAGCGGATGCGGGGCACGATCCTGTCCGGGGCCCCGCTCGAGTCCGGCGGGGGCGACGGCCCCGACGCACAAGGACAGGTGCTGTGGGTCCACGAGCTGGTCGGCGCCGACGTCGTCGACACCCGGGGGCAGGATCTCGGCCGGGTCGTGGCCGTCGAAGCCAACCCGGCCTCGGATCTGCTGGTGCTGAGCGGCGGGGCGCTCGTACCGCTCGTCTTCGTCGTCGAGTCGAGCGGCGGCCGGGTCGTCATCGACCCTCCGGCCGGACTGCTGGACCTCTAGTGCGCGTCGACGTCTTCACGATCTTCCCGACCTACTTCGAGGGGCCCCTTTCCGCGTCGCTGCTCGGCCGGGCCCGGGAGCGGGGGCTGCTCGACGTGCGCCTCCACGACCCCCGGGACTGGACGGCCGACCGTCACCGGACCGTCGACGACACGCCCTTCGGCGGTGGCGCCGGCATGGTCATGACCCCCGAGCCGCTGTTCCGGGCGGTGGAGGAGGTCGAGTCGCCCCGTCCGCTGTTCCTGCTCTCTGCCGGGGGCCGCCGCTTCGATCAGGGCGTCGCCCGGGAACTGGTGGCCGGGGGCGGCTTCTCGTTGCTCTGCGGCCGCTATGAGGGTGTGGACGAGCGGGTCGCCCGCTACCTCTGCGACGGGGAACTGTCGGTCGGTGACTACGTACTGGCCGGCGGCGAGGCCGGCGCCCTCGTCGTCATCGAGACCGTGGCCCGTCTCGTGCCCGACGTCATGGGCAACGAGGCGTCGGGGGCCGAGGAGTCGTTCACCGACGGCTTGCTGGAGTATCCCCAGTACACCCGTCCGGCTGAGTTCCGGGGTTGGGAGGTGCCGGAGGTCCTCCGTTCCGGAGACCACGCCCGCATCGCGAGGTGGCGCCGGGCCCAGTCCCTGCGTCGGACGCTGGACAGCCGCCCCGACCTGCTCGAGAGGCGCCCCCTGTCCGAGGAGGAGCGGGCGCTGCTGGAGGAAATCGGCCCCGACTAGACCCGAACGGACTGGGCCGAACGATCGGGTCAAAAACAAGTCGGCTAGCATGAGGCGTTCGCCCCTCGCTTGGCCAGGAGTCCCAGCATGCAACCCACCGATCTCGTCGACCGCGCGTTCCTGCGGGACGACATCCCCGACTTCGGTCCCGGAGACACGCTCAAGGTCCACGTCCGCGTGGTCGAGGGCAGCCGCGAGCGGGTGCAGATCTTCCAGGGGGTCGTGATCCGCCGGCAGGGGAGTGGCACCCGGGAGACGTTCACGGTGCGCAAGGTGAGCTTCGGGGTCGGCGTGGAGCGGACCTTTCCGGTCCACTCGCCGATCCTGGCTCGGATCGAGCCGATCACCCGGGGCGACGTGCGGCGGGCCAAGCTGTACTACCTGCGGGGCCGGGTCGGGAAGGCCGCCAAGATCAAAGAGAAGCGGTTCTAAGCCCTGAACTGCGCCGCCTCGTAGACTGCCTCCGATGACGAGTCCCTCGGAGCCGTTCACCGTCGCGGACGGAGAAGACGAAGCGGAAGCGGCGCCGCCGGCGACCGGCCGCCGGCCGTTCTCCAGTTGGCCGGCGGTTATCCCGGAGTCGGGCGGACCGGCCCCCGTGGTGGAACCGGCGCCCAGGGAGCGCTCCCTGTTGCGGGAGCTGCCCGTACTCCTCGTCATCGCCTTCGTCATCGCCTTCCTGGTCAAGTCGTTCGTGGCCCAGGCCTTCTTCATCCCCTCGGAGTCGATGGTGCCGACCCTCAAGATCGGGGACAGGGTCCTGGTGTCCCGGATCTCCTACCGGCTTCACGACCCGCGCCGGGGGGACGTCGTCGTGTTCACCTCGCCCTTCGAGAACGGCAAGGAGGAGCGCGGCCTGGGCACCCGGGTGATGCACGGGATCCTGGAGAGCGTCGGGCTGCGGCAACCCTCCACCGAGGACTTCATCAAGCGGGTGATCGGCCTTCCCGGCGAGACGGTGGAGGGCCGGGGTGGGCAGATCCTCATCAACGGTCGAGCGCTGGCCGAGCCCTACTGGAACGAACCGCCGGTGGGAGATTTCGCCCCGAAGAAGATTCCGAAGGGCAAAGTGTGGGTCATGGGCGACAACCGGAACCGCTCGTCCGACTCCCGTGTCTTCGGCCCGATCGACGAGGACAAGATCGTCGGGCGGGCGATCCTGCGCATCTGGCCGGTCCCGCGGCTCGGGTTCCTCTAAGCGGCGAGTTCTACACTTGGCTGAGCATGGGAGGCGTCGGTGAGCTCTGAAGACCTCGAGCGGTACGAAACCGAAATCGAGCTCCAGTTGTACAAGGAGTATCGGGACGTGCTGCCGATGTTCTCCTATGTCGTTGAGACCGAGCGTCGTTTCTATCTCGCCAACGACGTCAAGATGGAGGTCCGGAACGAATCCGGACGGGTCTACTTCGACGTGCATCTCCACGACGCCTGGGTGTGGGATATGTACCGTCCTGCCCGATTTGTCTCCGATGTGCACGTCGTGACCTTCAAAGACGTCAACGTCGAGGAACTGGCCGGCAAGGAGATCTAATGCCCGGCCCCCCGGACCGGCGCCGTATCGAACTCGGGGCGGCGGGGGAGGAGTTCGTGGCCCGGCGTTACGCCGAGGCCGGCTATCGGGTCCTCGACCGGAACTGGCGCTGCCGTGACGGTGAACTCGACCTGGTCGCCGCCCGGGGCGGGACCGTCGTCTTCTGTGAGGTGAAGACCCGCCGGGGCCTGGCCTTCGGAGGCCCGGCCGAAGCGGTGACCGCCGTGAAGCAGCAGCGGGTGCGCCGGCTGGCCACCCGGTGGTTGACCGAGCGCCCCGAAGGCGCAAGCCGCTTCCCGGAGGTGCGCTTCGACGTCGCCTGCGTGACCCTGGCCGCGGGACGCCCCGAGGTGGACGTCATCGAGGACGCCTTCTAGCCAGCATTTCCGAGCGTCAGGTGGCCCGTTCCCAGCACGAAGTGTGCCAATGGCGCCGAAGATCGGGGGCGTCGAGCGGGATCACGACCTTGTGTCCGGTTCCCGGCCAGATCTCCTGATTGCATCCCGGACAGCGATAGGTCTTTACCGCTTTGTAAGGCTGAACGTTGCGAACCTCCACGGAGTCAGGATCGACGGCCGACACGTACTGAGGGTAGCGGTCCACTGCCTTCGCGACAGCTATGTCTGCCTTTGCGCACAATGACTCCAATTGTGGCTCGGTAAATGACAAACTGAAGCGTCATGACTAGTTCGGCGGGCCGTCTACTCGGAAGGAAGTAACCAGTCAGGGACTAGGCGATGACTACTCATCGTGTTAACCTGACCACAATCAGTGGTGCCCTCCTGAGTTCGCGTCGACCCCCCGGCCGGACTGCAGAGAACTGAACTCCGAAAGAGGTCTTGAAACGATGAGACGTTCCCGGTCATCCGGATTGAATTTCGCCCGTCGCCCAGGCGGGCTCGTT
>CAZCVW010000121.1:0-9043 GCA_964502185.1 uncultured Burkholderiales bacterium | reverse complement strand
CGGCACGAACCGCGGCGGCCCGCCCGGCCGGCCGGTCAGGGCCATGGCGCCGGAGCCGGCCCAGACCGCGTCGGGACACGTCGCGTCGTCGGAGGCGCCGTCGTGGTCGGTCACGGCAACAAGCTATGGGTTAGGGGCTACGGCGTTAGTGTCGGCGGATGGGCGCCACGCTGCGCGAGCTCACCGCCGCCGAGTTCCTCGATCTGCTGGCCACGCCGTTCGCGGCCGAGGAACTGTCGGCCGCCCACGGCGTGGCCGGTGTCGTGGTCGACCTGGCCGGCGTACTGGTCGGCGGACCGGCCGGCACGGACCCCGCCACCCTGGCCACCTTGGCCCTCGGCTCGCTGCCCTGTGTCGCCGTCGGCCTCCTCCCCCCCTCGCCTCCCCCCGCCGCCCTGCGCCTCGGCGGCCGCCTCGACGTCGTCGTCAGCACGCCGGAGACGCTCAGCGCCATCCGCCGCACCATCGAGGCCAACCCGCAGGCCTCCGCCGCCCTCGCCGTACTGCTCCGGGGCAGCGAGGAGCGCCCGGTGGAGCAGGGTCTGGCGGCCGAATCAGCCGTCTACTCGGTCCTCCAGAGCGGCCCCGAGTTCGCCGCCTGGCTGATCTCCCAAGCCCGCGTTGAAAAGCGCCATCCGGGGCTGCCCAACGAGCGGGCCGAAGAGCCGCCCGTGTTGGTGAGCCGGGACGGCGGCGTTCTCCGCCTGACCCTCAACCGTCCCGGCGTCCACAACGCCTTCTCCGCCGCCATGCGGGACGAACTGCTGGCCGGCCTGGCCCTGGCGGCGGCCGATCCGGGTGTTGGGCGGGTGATCCTCGACGGCGCCGGCCCGTCGTTCTGCGCCGGCGGAGATCTTTCCGAGTTCGGCTCCCGGCCGGACCCGGCGACGGCCCACCTCGTCCGCCTGACCCGCAACGCCGGCCGCCTCCTGGCCCGGCTGGCCGACCGTCTGGAGGTGCACGTCCACGGCGCCTGCATCGGCGCCGGAATCGAGATGGCAGCCTTCGCCGGTCGGGTCGTGGCCCATCCGGATGCCTTCTTCGAACTGCCGGAGGTCGGGCTCGGTCTCATCCCGGGAGCGGGGGGAACCGTGAGCCTGCCGATGCGGATCGGGCGGCTCCGGACGGCGGAGCTGGCGCTGTCCGGGCGGCGGGTGGATGCCGCCACGGCGCGGCGCTGGAGGCTGGTCGACGAGGTCGCAGGCGAGTAGCGCCGGCCACGCTTAGTCCGTGAAGTCGCCTTGCCGGCGCCGGACCTTCGCCAGCAGCTTCGTCAGCTGGTCGATCTCGCGCTCGGAGAGGCCGTCGAGGCCGAATTCCGACCTGGCCACCGCCCGGGCGGCTTCCTCGGCCACCCGCCGGCCTTCCTCGGTGATGCAGGCCAGGATCGTGCGCCGGTCGGTGGGATGCGGCGTCCGGGTGACGAGTTCCTGCGCCTCGAGTCGGTCGATGATGTTGGTGATGCTGGCGGGGTGCACCTGGAGACGTTCGCCCATCTTCCCGAGGGGCAGCGCCCCCCGGCGGGAGAACACCAGGAGTACCAGCGCCTCAAAGCGGGGAAAGGTGAGGTCAAAGGGGCGCAACGCCTCCTCGACCCGAGCCTGCACGATCTGTTGTGACCGCACGATGGACGTCGCCGCCGCCATCACGCCCGCGCCATCCCAGCGCCCGTCCCAATGGGCCCGGGCTTCGGCGATGGGGTCGAAGGGGAGAGGATTGCGGCCGGCCACGACCCCATCATACCGTCACGCGTCAAATGTTCGATGCTTCAAATGTGATCGGTCCGATCTCCAGCTGGCAGATAGTTTGACGTCTGAGTATATTGAGGACTATGAGCGACGAGAAGACCCTCCACCGTCCGGCGAACCCCGTCCGGTTCGTCACCGCCGCCAGCCTGTTCGACGGCCACGACGCCTCGATCAACATCATGCGGCGGATCCTCCAGTCCCAAGGGGCGGAGGTCGTCCACCTCGGCCATAACCGCTCCGTCGACGACGTGTTGACGGCCGTCGTCCAGGAGGACGTGAACGGCGTTGCCGTGTCCTCCTACCAGGGCGGCCACATGGAGTACTTCAAGTACCTGGTCGACCAGCTCCGGGCCCGGGGCTACGGCGACGTGAAGGTCTACGGCGGGGGCGGGGGCACCATCGTCCCGGCCGAGATCCGGGAGCTCGAGGCCTGCGGCGTCGAGAAGGTCTTCTCCCCGGAAGACGGGCAGCGCCTCGGTTTGGCCGGGATGATCAACACGATGATCGCCGCGTGCGACGTCGACCTCGCCGCCGACATCCCCCAGAGCCTGGACGGCCTGCTGGCCGGCGAGGACCGCTCGCTGGCCCGCCTCATCACCGTGCTGGAGGGGGGCCGCCTCCCCGAGCCGCGGCTCGAGGAGCTGCGCCAGGCGGCCGGCGGCAAGACCGTCCCGGTCCTCGGCATCACCGGTACCGGCGGGTCGGGCAAGTCGTCGCTGACCGACGAGCTGCTCCGGCGCTTCCGCCTCGACCAGGAGGACAAGCTCCGCATCGCCGTCATCGCCGTCGACCCCACCCGGCGCAAGGGCGGGGGCGCGCTGCTGGGCGACCGCATCCGCATGAACACCCTCGATTCCGGCCAGGTCTACTTCCGGTCGCTGGCCACCCGGGGCGCCCACGAACTGCCCGAGGCGCTCGGCGACGTGATCGCCGCCTGCAAGGCCGCCGGCTACGACCTCGTGATCGTGGAGACGCCCGGCATCGGCCAGGGCGACGCCGCCGTCGTACCCCACGTCGATATCCCCGTCTACGTGATGACCCCCGAGTTCGGGGCCGCCTCCCAGCTCGAGAAGATCGACATGCTCGACTTCGCCGAGGCGGTCGTCATCAACAAGTTCGACCGGCGCGGCGCCGAGGACGCCCTGCGGGACGTGCGCCGGCAGATGGTCCGCAACACCGAGGCGTTCTCCAAGAAGCCGGAGGACATGGCCGTCTTCGGCACCATCGCCTCCCGCTTCCACGACGACGGCGTCACCGCCCTCTACCAGCACCTGAAGGGCGTGCTGGAGGGCAAGGGCCTGCAGGTGCGGCCCGGGGCGCTCGAGCTGGTCGAAGCCAAGGTCAGCTCGGCGGTGGCGCCCATCGTGCCCGCCAACCGGGCCCGCTACCTGGCCGAGATCGCCGAGACGGTGCGCGGCTACCACGCCACCACCGCCCTACAGGTCAAGGCGGCCCGCACGGTGCAGCAACTGGCGGCGGCCCAGGAGATCCTCTCGGCTCGCGGCGCCGGCACCGCCGACCTCGAAGCCGCCCTGACCGAGGCCGACGACGCCCTCGACGGCGGCGTCCGGGCCCTGCTCCGGGAGTGGCCGTCGGTCAAGGAGTCGTACTCCGGCGACGAGATGGTGGTGAAGGTCCGCGATAAGGAGATCCACACCCGCTTGACGAAAGAGTCCCTGTCGGGCCTGCACATCCCCCGGGTGGCGCTGCCCCGCTACGAGGACCACGGCGAACTCGTCCGCTTCCTGCGCTCCGAGAACCTTCCGGGCAAGTTCCCGTTCACGGCGGGAGTCTTCAACTTCAAGCGGGACAACGAGGACCCGGCCCGCATGTTCGCCGGCGAGGGTGACCCCTTCCGCACCAACCGCCGGTTCCACTACCTCTCCGAGGGGCACCCGGCCACCCGCCTGTCGACCGCCTTCGACTCGGTCACCCTCTACGGCTTCGACCCCGACGAGCGGCCCGACATCTACGGCAAGGTCGGCAACTCCGGCGTGTCCATCTGCACCCTCGACGACATGAAGGTGCTCTACTCAGGCTTCGACCTGTGCGACCCGACCACGTCGGTGTCCATGACCATCAACGGCCCGGCCCCGACCATCCTGGCCATGTTCCTCAACACCGCCATGGACCAGCAGCTCGAGCGCTTCGCCGAGGAGCACGGCCGCTCCGCCAACGAGGAGGAGGCGGCCGCCATCAGGGCCGACACGCTCCGGACGGTGCGGGGCACGGTGCAGGCGGACATCCTGAAGGAAGACCAGGGTCAGAACACCTGCATCTTCTCGACCGAGTTCTCCCTCAAGATGATGGGGGACATCCAGGAGTACTTCATCGCCAACCACTTGCGGAACTTCTACTCGGTGTCGATCTCCGGCTACCACATTGCCGAAGCCGGCGCGAACCCCATCAGCCAGCTGGCCTTCACGCTGTCCAACGGCTTCACCTACGTGGAGTCGTACCTGGCCCGGGGCATGAAGGTCGACGACTTCGCCCCCAACCTCTCGTTCTTCTTCTCCAACGGGATGGACCCCGAGTACTCCGTCATCGGCCGGGTGGCCCGGCGAATCTGGGCGCTGGCCATGAAGGAGCGCTACGGCGCCAATGAGCGGTCGCAGAAGCTCAAGTACCACGTCCAGACGTCGGGGCGGTCCCTCCACGCCCAGGAGATGGACTTCAACGACATCCGCACGACGCTTCAGGCCCTCATCGCCCTCTACGACAACTGCAACAGCCTGCACACCAACGCCTACGACGAGGCCGTCACCACGCCGAGTCAGGAGTCGGTCCGCCGGGCCATGGCCATCCAGCTCATCATCAACAAAGAGTGGGGCCTGGCCATGAACGAGAACCCGCTCCAGGGCAGCTTCATCATCGACGAGCTGACGGACCTGGTGGAGGAGGCCGTGCTCAAGGAGTTCGAGAGCATCGCCGAGCGGGGCGGCGTCCTCGGAGCCATGGAGACCGGCTACCAGCGGGGGAAGATCCAGGACGAGTCGATGCTCTACGAGCAGCGCAAGCACGACGGCTCGCTGCCGATCATCGGCGTCAACACCTTCCGCCACCCGGGCGGCTCCGAGACGCCCGACACGCTGGAGCTGGCCCGGGCCAACGAGGAGGAGAAGCAGAGCCAGCTCACCCGGCTGCGGGACTTCCAGTCCCGCCAGGCCGACGAGCGCCCGGCCATGCTGGCGCGCCTCCGGGACGCCGCCCTGGCCGGTGAGAACTGCTTCGAGGTGCTCATGGACGCCGTGCAGTGTTGCTCGCTCGGTGACATCACCGAGACGCTGTTCGAGGTCGGCGGGCGCTACCGCCGGAACGTCTAGGCGGGCACCACGAAGGTGGCTTCGCCTTTCAGGTGGACGCCGCCGGTCTGGCGGGTGGCGGTCAGCTCGACGTCGACGAGCTGCTGGCCGTCCTCCTTGCGTTTGCCGATCACCGTGCCCTTGTAGGTCAGCACGTCGTCGGGCCAGACCTGCTCCCGGAACTGGACCTTGAAGCGACGCACATTTTTGGCGCCCAGCCAGTCGGTGGCGTAGGTGGCCAGGATCCCGGCCTGGAGCATGCCCACGGCGAAGACCGTCGGGAAGCCCGCCGCCTTGGCGAACCCCTCGTCGTGGTGGATCGGGTTCATGTCACCCGAGGCGCCCTGGTAGCGGACGAAGTCCGTGCGGGTGAGGGGCTCGTCCACGAAGGGGGGGCCCTCGCTACCGACTTCCAGATTGTCGAAGCTCACGCTCACTGTCCACCTTCCTGTGCCTTGCCTCCACCGCCGGCGGGCGGGCTGGGCGGCGCCTGACCGGTCTCGATCACGGTGGCCACCGTCTCGGCCACCAGCTCACCGGCGGCGTTGCGGTACTCGGTGACCACGACGGCGAACTGCATGGTGCCGCCCCGCTTGCCTTCCTTCTCGTAGATCCGGTCGATGCGGGACTGGCCGGTCAGCACGTCCCCCGCCTTGGGCGGCTCCCCGTGGAAGATGAACTCCTGCTCGCCGTGCAGAATGCGGGCCCAGTTCATGGTGGCCCGGCCCCAGGGGTTGGACCCGGGCGTGGTCCAAAAGGCCGACGTCTGCAGGAACGTGGTCGGCGACACCGGCTGGTCGCCGGTCGTGTACTCGGGGTTCTTCGACTTCGTGGCCCGGGCGAACTCACGGATCTTGCCCAGCTCCACGTGCATGGTGAAGGGCTCGCCCTTCCGGCCGGCGAGGGACTTGTCCACCCGCTACTCCTTCCTCCCGGGGGACACCCCGCACCCCGCGCCAAACGTTAGGGTCGGGACCATCATGTCGGCCGCCGGCAAGCCCCTACGAATCGCCGCCCTCGTGAAGCAGGTGCCCCGCTTCGAGGAGATGCGCCTCGGGCCGGACGGACGCCTCGAGCGGGCCGGTCTGCCGCTGGAGATGAACCCCTACTGCCGCCGGGCGGTGGCCCAGGGGGTGGAACTGGCCCGCCAGACCGGCGGTACCTGCACCGTCATCACGCTCGGCCCCCAAGCGGCCGAGGACGTGCTGCGAGAAGCCGTGGCCTGGGGGGCGGACGAGGGCATCCTCGTCACCGACGCCGCCTTCGCCGGCTCCGACACGCTGGCCACGGCCCGGGCGCTGGCCGCCGCCATCCAGCGAACCAGTGAGCGTGACGGCCCCTTCGATGTCATCCTGACCGGCCGGAACTCGGTCGACGCCGACACCGGCCAGGTCGGCCCCCAGATCGCCGAGGCGCTCGACCTCCCCTTCCTGACGGGCGTGCGGGAGTTGAGTCTCGGCCCGCCCCTCCAGGCGCACCTCGAGTACGACGACGGCTTCGTCGATGCCGAGGTCGACCTGCCCGCGCTCCTGTCGTGCGCCGAGCGGCTCTGCGATCCCTGCAAGGTGGACCCGGCCGGGCGGGCCGCCGTCGAGGCCGCCCGGATCCGCCGCCTGACGGCCGCCGATCTGGGCGACGGTCCCTGGGGGGCGGCGGGGAGCCCGACCCGGGTCGGGCCCGTCCGTTCGTTCGACCAGCCCCGCCGCAAGCTGCGCCTGGCGGGTCCCGTGGCCGACCAGGTGCGGGCCGCAGTGGACCATCTGGTGGAGTGGAAAGCCTTCGATCCGGCGCTTCCCAACGGCACAAGGGAGTCGGCGCTGACGGCGTCGGGGCTACGGGGTTCGGGCCGGCCCGTCCCGGGCCCGTTCCCCACCGGCGCCGGACGGCCGGTGGTGGCCGTCCTCGTCGAGCCCGGTCGCGACGAGGTCACCGGTGAACTGCTGGGTGCGGCGGCCCAACTGGCCGACGAGATCGACGGCTACGTGGTCGCGGCCGGCCCCGTCCCACTGCCTCCGCTGTCGGTGCTCGGCGGTATGGGGACCGACCGGCTGATCGCCATCGAGTCGGCCGACGATGTGGCCGCGGCCCTCGTGGCCGAGGACGTGGCCGCCGCCTTCGCCGGGTGGGCCGAGGACGTGCAGCCGTGGGCCGTCCTCGTCCCCAGCACGTCGTGGGGCCGGGAGGTGGCGTCCCGGGCGGCGTGGCGGCTTCAGGCGGGCCTCACGGGCGACGCCATCGAACTCGAGGTCAACGACGAGGGCCGGCTCGTGGGCTGGAAACCCGCCTTCGGGGGGAGCCTGGCGGCCGCCATCGAAGCCACGTCGCCCATTCAGATGGCGACGGTCCGGCCCGGGACCCTCCCGCGGCGGACGCCCCGGGGAGCCGCACCGCCCGAGGTCGAGGCAGTGACCGCCCAACCCCGAGGCCGCGTCAGGATGCTGGCGGAGGAACGGGACGACGACCTGGAGACGCTGGCCCGCGCCCGGGTCGTCATCGGGCTGGGGACCGGGGTGCTTCCGGAGGACTACGGCGCCCTCGAGGCGCTGCGCCTGGCGCTGGGGGCCGAACTGGGCGCCACCCGCAAGGTCACCGACAAGGCCTGGATGCCCCGGGCCCGCCAGATCGGCATCACCGGCCGGAGCATCGACCCTGACCTGTACATCGCCCTCGGGATCGCCGGGAAGTTCAACCACATGTCGGGTGTCCGCCGGGCCAAGGTGGTCGTGGCCGTCAACCGCGACCCCGATGCCCCCGTCTTCGAAGCGGCCGACATCGGCATCGTCGGCGACTGGCGGGAGGTGGCGGACGGGTTGCTGGAAGAAATCCGAAAAGCCCGGGCGTAAAGGGCCTTAGAGAGGCACCAAGTGTTCCGCGCCGGCGCTTCTCAACATCAATCGCGCGCCTACCCGGCGTCGCAGAGCGCCAATCGTTCCCCGGCACCCCTGGCGGAGCTGAGTTGCGGGGAGGCGGGTCCCCGGTTCAGAGTCAGCCGACGCGGGTAGTGACGGACGAGGACCGCCGTTCGCCGCCGCATGGCGCCGAGGGGGGGGCGATGTCTCAGATCCAGAAGTCGGCAGGAAGGAGACCGGCATGTACCAGCACATCCTCATCCCGACGGACGGTTCCGAACTCTCCAACAAGGCCATCCCCGAAGGGATCGAGCTCGCCAAGTCAATCGGCGCCCGAGTGATGGGGATTCATGTGTCCCCCACGTTCCACACCTTCTCGACGAAGCCGCTGGTGGTGACGGACCGCTCGGAGGACTACGAGCGGGACGCCCGCCGCGTCGCGGAGCAGTACCTGGGCGTCATCGAGGATGCCGCCCGCTCCGCCGGAGTGCCCTATGAGGGCGTCCATGTCCTCCACGACCATCCCCATGAAGCCATCCTCGACGCGGCGATCCAGCGCGGCTGTGACCTGATCTTCATGGCGTCGCACGGCCGCCGGGGAATAGCCGCCCTCGTGCTGGGCAGCGAGACCCACAAGGTCCTGACCCACGGCACCATCCCCACCCTGGTGTGCCGCTGACTGGGGCTGCCACGGGATCCCGCATGCGCATGCTGCCGTCGGCCTGACCTTCCCGCCGAGGCGTGCGCGTTTATGGCCACCAGGTGGCCGTAAACGCGACAGCCTCGGGGCGTTCAGTCGCCGGACGGGCCGGTCAGGCGGATGTGGGCCAGGCGCCACGTGGCGACGGCGAGGGCGGCGGCGGCGATGAGCAGCAGGCGGACGACGGCGCTGGTGCCGTCGGGGACACCTTGGCGGATCAGGCCGTCGGCGTCGGGGCCGAGGCGGGCGTAGACGGCCATGGCCTCCCAGCCGGGGGACCACTGGGCGATCCCGCTGAGCGCCGCCCCCAGCAACCGTTCGCCCAGCACGACCAGGGCCAGCGACCAGACCACGGCCCGGCGGGTCATGACGCCCAGCATGATGAACAGGGCGATGTAGGCGGCAGAGCCGGCGGCGGCGCCCAGGGCCAGGCTCGGCGCCGCC
>CAZCVW010000120.1:0-9049 GCA_964502185.1 uncultured Burkholderiales bacterium | reverse complement strand
CGATGCCGACCCGCTGGCGCTGCCCGCCGGAGAACTGGTGCGGGTAGCGGTTGGCGTGGTCGGGTTCGAGGCCGACCCGCTCGAACAGCTCGCCCACCCCCCGGCGGGCCCCTTCCCTGGGCGTCGCCCCCGGGTGGATCCGCCAGGCTTCGGCCACCGCGTCGCCCACCGTCATGCGGGGATTGAGGGAGGCGTAGGGATCCTGGAAGACGATCTGGATCCGCCGGCGCAGCCGCCGCAGCTCCCGCCGCTTCAAGGCGAGGATGTCCTCGCCCCCGAGCGTGATCCGGCCGGCGGTGGGCTGCTCCAGGCGGACCAGCAGGCGGGCCAGCGTCGACTTGCCGCACCCCGACTCCCCCACCAGGCCGAGCGTCTCGCCCCGGGCCACCTCGAAGCTGACGCCGTCGACCGCCCGCACGTCGCCGTAGTGCTTCGTGAGGCCCTCAACCGCAAGCCCCTCACCCGCAGGCACAGAACACACTTTCGTCACCGCTGCGCCAGCAGGCGCTCTCCCGGCCGTCGCCGAGCGACAGCGGGACCAGGTCGGGCCGGGACTCCCGGCACCGGGCTTCGGCGTAGGGGCAGCGGGGATGGAACGGGCAGCCCGAGGGGAGACGGGCCAGGCTGGGCGGCGCCCCCTGGATCGGCTGGAGGCGGTGGCCCCGGCCCGCTCCCGTCGGCACCGACGCCAGCAGGCCCTCGGTGTACGGGTGACGGGGGTGGCTGAGAACGTCGGCGGCCCGGCCCGTCTCGATGATCCGCCCCGCGTACATCACGCCCACCCGGTCGGCCACCTCGGAGGCCACGCCGAGGTCGTGGGTGATGAGCACGAGGCCCATCCCGGTCTCGGCCTGCAGTTCCGACAGGAGGTCGAGGATCTGGGCCTGCACCGTCACGTCGAGGGCGGTGGTGGGTTCGTCGGCGATCAGGACCCGGGGCTCGAGGGCTATGGCCATGGCGATCATGACCCGCTGGCGCATCCCTCCGGAGAACTGGTGGGGGTACTCCTTCACCCGGGCGGCGGCGGACGGGATGCGCACCCGGTCGAGCAGTTCCACGGCCCGCTGGCGCGCCTCCCGGCGCCCCATGCCCCGGTGGACCCGGAACATCTCGCCGATCTGGAACCCGACCGAGAACACCGGGTTGAGGGCGGTGAGCGGGTCCTGGAACACCATCGCGATCCCGCTGCCCCGGAGGCGCCGCTGCTCGGTGGCGGGCAGGGCGAGCAGGTCGACCCCGCCGAATTCGACGGTGCCGGCCGCCACCCGGCCGGGCCGGTCCACCAGGCCCATGGTGGCCTGGGCGGTCACGCTCTTGCCCGACCCCGACTCGCCCAGGATGGCCAGGGTCTCCCCCGCCGCCACTTCGAAGTCCACGCCGTCGACGGCCCGCAGCACACCGTCGGGCGTGGCGAACTCGACCACCAGGCCCCGGGCCGCCAGCACCGGGTTACCGGAGTCGCGGGTCGAAGGCATCTCGGAGGGCGTCGCCGAGCGACACGAAGGCGAGCACGGTGAGGGACAGGAACAGGCCGGGGAACAGGAGCAGGTGCGGGGCGTTGATCACGCGGCTCTGAGCGGCGTTGATCATGAGGCCCCAGGAGATGGACGGCAGCTGGACGCCCAGACCCAGATAGGAGAGCGTCGCCTCGGCCGCGATGATCGTCCCCACCTTGATGGTGGCCAGCACCAGCACCGGGGCGATGGCGTTGGGCAGGATGTGCCGGAACAGGAGGCGGCCGTCGCCGGCGCCGAGCGCCCGGGCGGCGGCCACGTACTCCATCTGGCGGGTTGCCAATACCGATGAGCGCATCACGCGGGTCATGGTCGGCCAGCCGAAGACGACGAGCACCAGCGTCACCTGGGGCACGTTGCGTTGCTGGAGCACGGTCAGGATGACGATGGCGCCGAGGACGGTGGGCAGCGCGAACCAGATGTCCGACAGGCGCCCGAGCAGCCCATCGACCAACCCGCCGTAGTAGCCGGACAGCGAACCGAGGAGGACCGCCACCCCGGTGGTGAGCACGGCGGTGGCGATCCCGACCGCCATCGACACCCGGGCGCCGTAGACGGCCTTGGCGTAGTAGTCGCAGCCCTGCAGGTCGTAGCCGAACCAGTGACTCCGGCTGGGGCGCAGCAGGCTGTTGGACAGGTCGCAGGCCCGCGGGTCGGCATTGGTGAACAACCCGGGGAACAAGGCGATGAAGCCGAACAGGCAGATGACGGCGGCCGGCAGCAGGAACAACGGGTTGCGGCGCAACTGCCGCCAGGCGTCCGACCACAGCCCCGCCTGCCGGACGGGCATCCCAAGTCCTCGTCCTCCAGGCGAGGCCACCAGGTCCTGGGCGACGTCAGCCATAACGGATCCGCGGATCGAGGACGGCGTAGAGGGCGTCCACCAGCAGGTTGGCCAGGATGAAGACGAGGACGAGGGCGGTGACGATACCCACCACGATCGGCCCCTCCTGCGCCTTGACCGCCAGGAACACGGCCTGGCCGACGCCGGGCAGGTTGAACACGCCCTCGGTGATGATGGCCCCGGCCATGAGGGAGCCGAGGTCCACGCCGAGGAACGTCACCACGGGTATGAGCGAGTTGCGCAGGGCGTGGACGCCCACCACCCGCCGTTCCGGCAGGCCCTTGGCCCGGGCGGTGCGGATGTAGTCGGCCCGCATCGACTCGGCCAGGCTCGTGCGGGTCAGCCGGGCCACGTAGCACAGCGACAGCGCCCCGAGGACGAGGGCGGGGAGCACGTAGCTGTGCAGGCCCTCCCGGGCGCCGGCCACCGGGAACCAACCCAGCTTCACGCCCAGCAGGAGCTGCAGGGCGCGCCCCAGCACGAAGACGGGGATGGCCACCACCACCGTGGTGGACACGAGCACCAGCGTGTCGATGAACGACCGCCGACGCAGGGCGGCCAGCACCCCGGCCAGCACCCCGATGGCGGCTTCGAAGACAAAGGCCAGGACGCCGAGCTTGATCGTCACCGGGAACCGGTCCGTCATGATCTCGGTCACGTCCCGGCCCCGGAAGCTCTCCCCGAAGTCGCCCCGGGCCAGGCCGGAGAGGTACTTGCCGTACTGCACCAGCAGCGGGTCGTCGAGGTTGTAGCGGTCCCGCAGTTCGGCGGCCACCGCCGGGGGCACCGTCCGGTCCCCGGCCAGGGCGTCGATCGGGTCGCCCGGCAGCGCGTAGACGAGGGCGAAGATGAGGAACGTCGCCCCGAAGAAGACGGGGATGACCGCCAGAAGGCGCCGGAGCAGGTAGCGGGTCAGCCGACGACCCGGATGTCCTGCAGCCGGAGCTGCCCGAAGGGGTCCATGACCGCCCCGGCCACCCGGTCCGAGTGGGCGGTGTAAGTGTCACCGAACCACAGCGGGATCACCGGCATGTCGTCGAGAATGATGTCCTCGGCGGCCTGATAGGCCTTGAGGCTGCTCTCGGGGGTCGAGGCCCGGTTGCCTTCGGCGATGAGCGCGTCGACCCTCGGGTTGTCATAGCCGGAGCGGTTCGACGTGCTGTCCGACTTGAACGGCGGCTCCACGTAGCTCTGTGCGCTCGGGTAGTCCATCGACCAGTTGAAGCGGAACGGCCCGCTGATCTGACGGGACGAGATGAGCGACTTGAGCTCGGCCAACTCCAATGTCTTGAACTGGATGTCGCTGATGCCGAGGTTGGTCCGGAGCTGGTTGGCGATGGCCTGCATGACCTCGTCGTTGCCGGCGCCCGCCCGGAACCACAGCGTGAGCGGGCCCTTCCAGCCGCCGGCCTGGGTCAGCAGTTCCTTGGCCCGCGTCGGGTTGAACTGGCAGGCGGCGCAGGCGTCGGCCCGGGCGCCGGGGACGACGGGGGCCACCACCGAGCCGGCCGGCGTGCTCGTCCCGTCCAGGATCGTGTCGACGATCTCCTGGCGGTTGATGGCCATGGAGAAGGCCTGGCGCAGCTCCTTCTTCTTGGCGAACACCGGGTCGTGCATCGGGAACCCGAGGTAGTTGAAGCTCGGGCTCGGCCGTTCGACGAGCCCGTCGGGCATCTCCTCCCGCAGGGCGGCGATCGAACCGACGGGTACGGACCGCACGACGTCGAGGTTGCCGCCCTCGAGATCCCGCACGGCCGTCTCGTCGTCACCGTAGATCCGCAGCTCCACCGCATCCGCTTTGGGCGCCGGGCCCGGGTAGTCCTCGTAGGCCTTCAGGCGGATCGCCTCGTCGTGGCGCCACGGCCCGTCCATCATGAAGGGGCCGTTGCCGACCGGCTGCTGCTCGTAGGCCTTCAGGTCCGAGAAGGCCGCCTTGGGCAGCGGGTAGTAGCCCTGGTAGCCGAGCGTGACGGGGAACTGGCTGAAGGGATCCTCCAGCCGCACGGTGAAGGTCGAGTCGTCGACGATCGCCAGCCCGCTCAGCTCCCGGGCGGTGGGCGACACCGGCGGGGTCGCGTCGGGATCGCCCTGCAGGGCGTCGTAACCCTCGATCTTGTCGAAGAACGAGGAGTTGCCCATGGCGTTGGGGGCGTAGGCGGCGAAGTTCCAGGCGTCCACGAACGAGGCCGAGGTGACCTCCTCGCCGCTGTGGAACGTCCAACCGGAGCGGAGCTTGATCGTCCAGTCGCGCTGGTCGGCCGAGGTGATCGACTCGGCCATGGCGTTGCGGGGCTCGCCCGACTGGGCGTCGTATTCGACGAGGCCGGTGAAGAGAGCGGTCAGCACCTGCAGCCCGAAGGTGTCGTTGGTGTTGGGCGGCAACAGGTGCTGCGGTTCGGTGATCGACATCGAGAACCCGGAGCCCCCGACCGTCCCCTCGGCCGCCTCCTGGCCGGCGTCGTCGCCACCACCGCTCGAGCAGGCCGAACCCAACAGCCCGATCCCGAGCATCAGGGCCACACCCCTGCGCCACTGACGCCCCATGGTGGACCCCCTCAGCCGTTTTTCGCTCCCCGGGGACACCGCGGACCCCCGGCCCCAACGCCCGTTGGCGAGGACACCTTATGCTTCGGCGGAGCGGGGTGGGCCGACCTCGGAGCGTGGCTCAAGTCACCGCGTCGAGTGGGCGATATTCGGGACTCCTACGGCTGACGCCCGCGCTGGTCACCCTGCCCCCCCTCTCCGCCGCCTCGACTAGTGACTAACGCCGGGGTAGAAGGCGCCGGAGCCGGTCGGCTTTGAGCGCCGCCCGGGCGGCGTTGGCCCCCGGTCCCCCGTGGACGCCGCCGCCGGGGTGGGCCGAGGCGGACGCCAGGTAGAGCGACTTGACCGGGGTCTCGGCCCGTCCCCGCCCGGAGGTGGGGCGGAAGATCAGCTGCTGGTGCAGCTGGGCCGTCCCCCCGTTGACCGCCCCGCCCACCAGGTTGGCGTTGGCGGCCTCCAGGACCGGTGGTGTGGCGATGAAGCGGCCTTCGATCAGGTTCCGGAAACCCGGGGCGAGGGCTTCGATCTCGGCTTCGATCCGCTCGGCGAACAGTTCCCCTTCCGCCTCGTCCCACACGCCCTTGAGACTGGCCCCGTCTTTGGCGCCGGCGTCGCCTCGCACCTTCTGGGGGACGTGCGTGTAGGCCCACACCGTCTCGGTGCCGGGCGGCGAGCGGGTCGGGTCGGCCACGCCCATCTGGCCGAGGACCAGATGAGGCCGGGCCGGGATGTGGCCGCAGGCCAGCTGGGCGGCCGACTCGGTGAAGTGGTCCATCCCATCGGCGACGTGGACGGCGGCCGACCGCCGGGCCGGTTCCGAGATCCACGGGACCGGACCGGAGAGGGCCCAGTCCACCTTGACCGTGCCGTTGTCGTACTGGAAACGGCGCAGATCGTCGACGAAGCGCTCCGGGAGGTGCTCGTAGCCGACGAGGTCCCGGTAGAGGCCGGGGGCTCCCACGTCGGCCAGCACGGCCCGGGCCGCGGGGTACTCGTCGCCCGACTCGGTGCGGACAGCCACCGCCTGGCCGTCACGCACCACGATCCGGTCGACCCGGACGCCGCATTCGAGGCGCCCACCCGCGATGAGGAACCGGCCGACCAGCGCCTCGGTGAGCTTCCCGGCCCCGCCTTCGGGGACGGGGAACCCGCGCTGCTGCCCCAGGCACGCCAGCAGCCAGCCGTACAGGCTGCTGCCGGCGCCTTCGGGCGGGAGGTCGGCGTGGAGGGCGCTGCCGGTGAGGAGCAGACCCGGACCCGCCCCCGAGAACTCCTCCTCGGCCAAGCGGCGCACCGGCACCATGCCGAACCGGGCGAAGCGCACCATCCCGGCCGGGCCGAGCGTGGCCGCCAGCCGGACGCCAGGGCGGACGGGCGGGAAGGGCGTGAAGAGGGCGTCGAGCAGCCGGTCGCCGACCTTGTCCCAGAACCCGTACAGCCGCCGCCAGGCGTCACCGTCGCCGGGGGCACCGGCATCGAGCAGGGCGGCGGTCTCGTCGAGGTCGCAGGAGATGGCCGGGCAGTGCTCGTCCCGCCCCGGGTGGGCCAGGACGAGGGGCGAGGAGCGCCACCGCAGGCCGTGGCGCTCCAGGTGCAAGCCCCCGAGGATCGGCGAGGCGATGCCCAGCGGATAGAAGGCGCTGAAGCGGTCGTGGGTGAAGCCCGGGAGGGTCAGTTCCCCGCTGCGGACGGCGCCGCCGGGGTCGGTCTCCGCTTCGAGGACGAGAACGTCCCAGCCGGCGTCGACCAGGAGGTTGGCGGCGGCCAGACCGTTGGGACCGGCGCCGATGACGACGGCGTCGGCGCCGCCCGTCACTCGCAGGCCCCGCCCGACCTTCACGTTGCGGGCCATGGCCGCCTGTTACCCAGGAGTTCCCAGGACCAATCGGCCCTATCGGGGCGAGGTACGACAGATTTCTCCACCGTCACGGACGCCCAGGTGAGTTCAACTCTACGAAATCTCCACAACTCCGCGGGTACTCCCCCGTAGTCAGTCCCTATTCTCGGGTGACATGGCCCGGACCGTTGCGGTGATCGAAGACGAGGAGAGCATCGCGGCCGCCGTGGCCGCCCGGCTGCGCAGCGAGGGATTCAACGTCGAGGTCGCCCACGATGGCCCGTCCGGCGTCGCCCTGGTCGAGCGCACCCGGCCTGACCTGGTCGTTCTCGACCTGATGCTCCCCGGCCTCGACGGGCTCGAGGTGTGCCGGCGCATCCAGCGGGAGCGGGCGGTGCCCGTCCTCATGCTCACGGCCCGGGACTCCGAGACGGACCTGCTCGTCGGTCTCGCCGTCGGCGCCGACGACTACCTCACCAAGCCGTTCAGCCCCCGTGAGCTGGTCGCCCGGGTCCACACCATCCTGCGGCGGGTCGCCCGCAGCGACACTGCGATGACTACTACGGGCATGAACACTACGGGCGACACTGGCTCCGCCGCAGCTCCCTCTGGCGGCGCCTTCCGTATCGGCGACGTGGAGCTCGACCCGGCCACCCGCCGCGCCCGCCGCGACGGCGAGCTTGTCCATCTCACTCCCACCGAATTCGACATCCTCGCCCTCCTGGCGGCGCGGCCGGGCACCGTCTTCACCCGGGAGCGCCTGCTCTCCGAGGTGTGGGGCTACCGCAACGGCTTCGGCGGCCGCACCGTCGACTCCCATATCCAGGCGCTTCGCCGCAAGCTCGGCCAGGACGTGGTCCGGACGGTCCACGGCGTGGGCTACGCCGCCGGCGACCAGTCCTGATCCCGATGCGCCCTCTCGACCGTCTCCCGTCCATCAAGCTCAAGCTCGGCGTCGTGATCGTCGCCGCCGTGGCCACCACCGTGGCCGTGGTCGCCATCGGCGGGTGGGCCGGGGTCTCCCCGTTGCTGTCGGCCGCCGCCGCCGGGAGCCTGTCCATCGGCATGGTGCAGCTGCTGGCCCGGGGCATGACGTCCCCGCTCCGGGAGATGGCGTCGGCCACCCGGGCGATGGCCCGGGGCGACTACGGGCGCCGCGTCACCGAGACGTCGCGCGACGAGGTCGGCGAGCTGGCCCGGGCCTTCAACCACATGGCGGCCGAGCTGGCCCAGGTCGACCGGATGCGGCGCGACCTGGTGGCCAACGTCTCCCACGAGCTGCGCACCCCCATCACCGCCCTGCGGGCCAACCTCGAGAACCTGGTCGACGGCGTCGAGCCCCTCGGCCCCGAACAGCTGCGGACCATGCTCAAGCAGGTGGAGCGGCTCGGGCGGCTGGTCACCCAGCTTCTCGACCTTTCCCGCCTCGAATCGGGGGCCATTCCGCTCCAGCGGCGCTCCTTCGCGGTGCGCCCGGTGCTGCTCGACGCCGTCGATGAATCCCGGCTGCATGCTCCGCATGTGGAAGTCTGCGTGGCCGTGGACCACCCCGACCTGATGGCGGACGGCGACCCCGAGCGAGTTCACCAGGTGGTGGCCAACCTCCTGGAGAACGCCGTACGCCACTCGCCCGCCGGCGGACGGGTGGAGGTACGGGTCCGTCCGGAGCTGGGGCGGGTTGCGATTGAAGTGTGTGACGAAGGGCCAGGTATCCCCGAAGAGGAGGCCAACCGGGTGTTCGAGCGCTTTTACCGGGCTGATGAGGCCCGTTCGTCGAGTCACGGAGGGGCGGGCCTGGGCCTCGCCATCGCCCGCTGGATCGTCGACCTCCACGGGGGCGACATCCGGGCTGAGCGGCGCGCCCCGACCGGCTGCCGCATGGTCGTGATCCTGCCGGCGGGCGCCCGGTGAAATCTCTCGAGGCAGTAGCCGGCGCCATCGCCCGCATCCGGCGGGGCGAGATGGTGCTCGTTTCCGACGGTGAGGACCGGGAGGACGAGGCCGACCTCACCATGGCGGCCTCCTGGGTGACGGCCGAGTCCATCGCCTTCATGCTCCGCCACGGCCGCGGCCTGGTGTGCATGCCCTGCGACGGCAAGCGCCTCGAGCGCCTGGGCGTGGGCCCGATGGTCGTGGCCGGCGCCGGGTGCGACACCGCCTTCACCGTCTCCATCGACCACCGTTCGGTGGGCAGCGGCATCTCGGCCGTCGACCGGGCGGCCACCGTGCGGGCCGTGCTCGACCCGTGGGCCCGGCCCGAGGACTTCGTCCGCCCGGGTCATGTGTTCCCGCTGCGGGCCCGCGACGGCG
>CAZCVW010000119.1:0-9091 GCA_964502185.1 uncultured Burkholderiales bacterium | reverse complement strand
CCCCGGGAGGACCAACGGGTCCGGATGGCCCGGCCCCGGCCTCGGCCGCGCCCCCTCCCGCCAGTGGCGGCGCCGACTCGGTGCCCACGGAGTTGCCCGGGAACCAGTAGAGGGCCCGCTCCCCGGAGGCACACGCCTCCTCATGCGGGTCGATGACCCTCAAGCCCCGGCTGCCTTCGTCGAAACAGGCGCTCACCTCGCCGTTCGCCTCGGCCGCGTGCCCCAGTTCCTCGTCATGACGGTGGCCGAAGAACCGGTCCGTCAGGAGCAGCGCCAAGCCGCTGGCCAGCGCCACGATGATCACGATCGAATTCACGCTTCGACTTCTCGCTGCCACCTGGCTCGCCCTCCGTCGCCACCCCGCCGCCTCACCGCGAGGAACATTATTCTCACTGGCCCCATCCGTCCATGCGAACTAACGCAAACTTCCGTTAACTACGCATAGGGCGGTGACCCCGGGGCGCCTCGGGCTCCTCGTCGCTCTCCCCGTCTTCGATGAGGTCGGACAGGCGCAGTTCCAGGTTCCGGCCCCGCACGTCGACCTGCACCGCCGGTTCCGGCTCGTCGCAGTCGACGTACCGGCGGCGCAACCACAGCCGCGGCGTGCGGAGGGCGGTGAGCGCGAAGATCAGCAACAGGGCGGTCACGGCCGAGATCGTGTACATCCCGAGGGCCACCGCCAGCCCGACGGCGGCCGTCACCCACATGCTGGCCGCCGTGGTCAGGCCCCGGACGGACGCGCCTTCCTTGAGGATCGCACCGCCGCCGAGGAAGCCGACGCCGGTCACGATGTTGGACGCCACCCGGGTGACGTCGACCTGGACGTTCGACTCGGCCCGGGGCCCGACGAACTCACCCCATCCGTAGGCCGACACGATGGCGAAGAGCGCCGCACCGAGAGCGACGCTCATGTGGGTCCGCAACCCGGCCACCTGACCATTCAGCTCGCGCTCGAGGCCGATCGCGCCGCCCAAGATCAATGCGGCACCCAGCCTGCCGGCCATTTCCAGCTCCGTCGTCACGCGCCCTCCCCTCGCTTGGCGCCGGCTGTCAACGACCGGCGTGGAAGTCAATTGGGGGGGTGACGCTAAGGATCTACGGCAAACGCCGAGCGGCGACAGACGGACGAACAGGTGAACGAAAGGTTAATAAACCGTTTTGCCACTTACAAGGGCTTTGCCACTTACTTGAGTCAAGCCCCTTACGGCCCCGATGTGGCCATCGGTTCCCTCCGCAGGCCCATACCCAGCAGGCGGCAGAGATCGATGACCCGGGCGGAATAGCCGGCTTCGTTGTCGTACCAGGCGAGGACCTTCGCCGCGGTGCCGGGCCCGCGCCGGGTGGAGACGAGGTCGATGACGGCCGAGTTGGTGTCGCCGTGGAAGTCGCCCGAGACGAGCGGCTCGTCGGTCACGTCGAGGACACCCCGCAGCCGGCCCGCGGCGGCTTCCCGGAAGGCATCGTTGATCTCCTCCACCGTGGCTGGGACGTCGAGCGTGGCGGAGAGGTCGACGAGGCTCACGTCGGGGATCGGCACGCGCACGGCGATCCCGACGATGCGCCCGGCCAGCTCGGGCATGACCTTGTCGATGGCCCGGGCTGCCCCCGTCTTCGTCGGGGTCATGTTGAGCGTGGCCGCCCGGGCCCGGCGCATGTCCCCGTTGGTGCCGTCGAGCAGCTCCTGATCGCGGGTGTAGGCGTGGATGGTGGTCATGAGGCCGCCGGACACCCCGAACGACTGGTGGAGGACGGAGAGCACCGGAGCCAGGCAGTTGGTGGTGCAGGAAGCGGCCGAGACCACGTGGTGACGGTCCGGCTCGTAGGTCTCGTCGTTTACGCCCATCACGACCGTGAGGTCCTCGTAGCGGGCGGGGGCGGTGATGAGCACCTTGTGGGCGCCGGCCCGGAGGTGGGCGACGGCGTCGTCGCGGTGCGTGAAGCGCCCGGTGGCCTCGATGACGACGTCCACGTCGAAGGCGTGCCAGGGGCACAGGAGCGGATCGGCCTGGGCGGTGATCCGCACGGGATGGCCGTCGATGACGAGGTGCTCGTCGTCGTGCTCCACCGACCCGCCGTAGCGGCCGAAGACGGAGTCGTACTTGAAGAGGTGGGCGCAGAGGTCGGGCTTGGCCCGCACCGAGTTCACGACGACGACGTCGAGCCCCGGCGCCGAGCGGGAGATCTGGCGGAGCACCTGGCGCCCGATGCGCCCGAAGCCGTTGATGGCTACCCGCACGGGCGGGAGGCCGGGGGTGTCCCCCGACGTGAGAGTCCCGCCATCCGCCTGCGCCTCGGCCATAGCCGGATCGTCCGCCGCCAGTCATGAGTTGTCTATTGACTTGTCCCCGTCAACCCATAAGCGGAGGCTTATCTTGGCTGTACCCTTGAGCGCCCCGAAGGCAACCTTGCGCTCCCGGATGGGTTCTTCTTTCGGACGGACACCAGGGGCCTTACGGGGCGATCACGAACCTCAAGAGAAGACCGCGTCTACGCGCTGGGCTCGTCCCCCAGATCCCAGTCGAGGATGAGCGCCTCCCGCTCGGCGTCGCGCACGACCCGTTCGCGGTTCCGGCGGAACTGCGGGTCGTGGGGCGGCAGGAGCTGGAGACGGGCCAGGGCCCGCTCGCGGAACCCGTCGATCAGATTCCGCTCGCCATAGACGCCCTGCACCTCCCAGTGCGGGGCCAGGGGGCCGAGGTACACGACCCGGACGTGACCCTGGGGGGGACGCGGTTCGGCGAGCTCTTCGGGATTTTGCGCCATCGGGCCCGAACCCTAGCCGACCAGCCCTTAGCCGACGTCCGGGGGCCGCTCGCCCAGCCTGATCTTGAACGTCTGGCGCTCGCCGTCGCGGACGACCGTGACGTCGACCTCGTCGCCCGGCTTGTGCCCGCGGATGGCGGCGGTGACCTCCTCGGCCCCGCTGACGCTCTGGCCGCCGATCTCGACGATCACGTCCAGGCGGCGGATGCCTCCAACCTCGGCACCGGACCCTTCGGTCACGGCCGCCACCAAGGCGCCTGCGTCCACCGTCAGGTCGAGTTCCTGGGCCACCGACGGGTCGACGTTGTACATCTGGACGCCGAGGAAGGGCCGGGACTTGGCCGTGCCCTGGCGAAGCTCCTCGATGATGGGGCGGGCCTGGCTGATGGCGATCGAAAAGCCGATGTTCTGGGCGTCGCCGGCCACGGCGGTGTTGATCCCGATGACCTCGCCCGCCGAATTCACCAACGGCCCGCCGGAGTTCCCCGGGTTGATGGCGGTGTCGGTCTGGATCAGGTGCTCCAGACTCACGCCGTTCTCGGCGGTGATGGTCCGGTTCTTGGCCGAGACGATCCCTCGCGTGACCGTGGGGCCGCCCTCCAGGGCCAGGGCGTTGCCGATGGCCACGACGTCGTCGCCGACCAGCAGCTTGTCCGAGTCGCCGAGGGCGGCCGGGGTCAGGCCGGTGGCGTCCACTTTGAGCACGGCCAGGTCGACGGCCGCGTCCCGCCCGAGGACGCGAGCAGGCATCGTGCGATCGTTGCCGAAGACAACCTCGATGCTCTGTGCTCCCGAGACGACATGGGCGTTGGTCACGATGACCCCGTCCTCCGAGATGACGAAGCCGGTCCCCGCCCCTTCGCCGGGCACGGGCCGGAGCAGTTCGCCGAGATTGAGGGTGCGCGTCCGGATGGCCACCACGGCCGGCTGCACTTTGGCCAGGATCTCCTGGATGTCGGCCGGGCGGGCGATCTTCGAGGTGTTGGACGAGAACGTGGCCACCGGACCGGCGACCGAGGTGCTGTCGTCATCGAAGGCGGCGACGAGCAGACCGGCGACCAGCGCCCCCACCACCGCCCCGATCACCGCGGCGAGCAGCACGGGCCTCGGCCGCCGAGGTTCCGGAGGCAAGGAGGCGGGAGCCAATGTCGGCGGCGGGAAGCCCCAGGTGGGCTCGGCGGCCGGAGGAGGCGGTTCCTGCCAGGTCTCTCGGCGGGCCCACGGCGATTCCTCGGCCGGAGGGACGTCCACCGGGCTGAGCGGCTCCGAACTCTCCGTGTCACCCTCGGAGCCCCCGGACGGGGCGGGTTCCCACGGACTCGGGCGCCATGAGGTGGGGTTGTCAGACATAAATGTCCTCCTCGGACATGTCTACCCGATCGGCTGCGGGAACTCGAAGCGCCCGCCCAACGTTAGATATCGGTGATGGACCACGATTGGATGCATTTCGCTGCCTGCCGGGACCGCTCCCCGACACAGTTCTTCCCCTCTGACGGGGTCGGCGTCGAGGTCGCCAAGCAGACCTGCGCCGAGTGCTGCGTCCGGCTGGAGTGTCTCGAGTTCGCGCTCTACCACCGTATCGACCACGGCGTGTGGGGCGGGTGCTCGGAGCGCGAACGCCGGCGGATCCTGCGCCGGCGGCGAACACTGACCGTCACCTGAAAATCCCCTACGCCCGGCGGGAACGAGTTCCCGAGGCCGGGACGCGAGCGTCAATCCCAGACGTTCAGGCGCTCTGGTCGGTGCCCTGCTCGTCGTCGCGGGCGCCTTCGGCCAGGCCCTTCTTGAACTCCTTGGACGATTGGCCGAGAGAACGGGCCAGCTTCGGCAGCCGGGCGGCACCGAAGACCAGCATCACGATGATCAGGATGATGAGGAGCTCAGGAGCCCCGAGTCCAGCCACAAGTCGGTCCTTTCTGCCAGCAGGCAGGCTCAGCCGGAGCTGAAGCCACGACCAGATTACCCCCCGCTCGCCACATCCCCGCTTCAGTGCAGCGCCTGGATCACAGTCTGAAGACTCTCGGTCGAGGTGAGGGAGAACGGGAGGGGTCCGGCCGACACGATCAACTCGGAAACGCCGAGCGCCGCCCACGTCTCGGCCTGTTCCGCCACCTCGTCCACCGTGCCCACGAGCCGGCCCTCCCGGTAACGCTCCAGAGGGACGTCGTCGAGCATTCCGCCGGGGGCCAGCCGGCGCATCTCCTCGTAGCGGCGTTCCAGGTCTTTGTGGTCCTCCCCCACCAGGGCGTAGATCCCGAGTGAGCGCGTCACGCCGGCCGGATCGCGCCCGATGGCGGCGCAGGCCCGGTCGAGGACGGCCGCCCGCTCCTGGTAGGCGGCCGGCGTCCACACCCAGCACGTGTTCCACCCGTCGGCCCGTTCGGCCACCAGCCGCAGGAGCCGGTCGCCCTTGCCGCCCACGAAGATCGGCGGACGGGGGCGTTGGAGCGCCGGGGGCAGGTTGGTGGCGTCGTGGGCCCGGTGGAACCGGCCGTCGAAGGTGAATGGCCCCCCGGGCAGGAGCCCGTCGAGCACGGTGATCGCTTCGGCGAGCCGGGCCAGGCGCTCGCCCGGGGCCGGCACGGGCATGCCGATCCCGGCGTAGTCGCGCTCGTACGAGCCGGCGCCGATCCCGATGTCGAGCCGGCCGCCGCAGAGGTTGTCGAGAGTGGCGAGGGCCTTGGCGGCCACCGCCGCGGGGCGCAGCGCCTCGAAGAGCACCAGGGTGCCGAGCCGCGGCCCGGTCACCTCCCGGGCCAGCGCGGCGAGCGTGGTGAGGGGCTCGTAGGCGAAATACTCCCCGGGCGGGCCGCCGTACTTCTCGATCGAGAAGCTCAGGTGGTCGGACACCCACACGGAGTCGAAACCGAGCCGCTCGGCTTCGGCGGCGCTGTCCAGGATCGTTTCGAACCGCAGCGGATTCTCGCCCGGCACGGAGAAGTCGTAATGGGGCAGAGCCAGTCCAACTCGCACAGCCGGGCATCGTAGGGTGCCGGCTGGATGCCGGCTGCGGGCGGCGGGGCTCACGAGCTCCGGAGGTCGTTAGCCGGCGACGATCATCTCGCCCAGGGCGCGGCGGCGGCGCAGGCGGCGGCGCTCACGCTCCGAAAGGCCACCCCAAATTCCGAACTTCTCATGGTTGCGCAGGGCGTACTCCAGGCACTCGAGGCGTACGGCGCAGCCGGCACAGACGGCCTTGGCCTCCCGGGTGGAGGCTCCCCGTTCGGGGAAAAACAGCTCGGGGTCTACTCCCAGGCAGTTGGCCCTCTCCTGCCAGCGGCGCTCGTCCTCGGGGACTCTCCTGAACAGCTCGTGCATCAGACCCCCTTGAAAAAACGCTGTTGGAATTACAGCAATGTCACTATGCCTCCGCCCGGAGAGTCGAAGCAAGCGGGAAATCCGCTGGCGCCGAACAATTCCATCCGACCGCGCGCGCGCCGTGAGGGTTACCGCCGCGAAGGGCGCGAAAGGCAGGAATTCTGTGGGAAATTCACCCAGCGCGACGCTGTCGCCGCTTCTGTTCGACAAAGTCGACAAGCACGTAATCGCCCAACGTCTCGGGAGTGGTGAAAAAAGCCCGGCCGCGGTTCATTCGGGTCATCCGCTCGACAAAGCGACGCAGCCCGGGTGAGGCGTCGAGCATGAAGGTGTTGATGCGGATGCCGTCACGGGTGCAGCGGTCGACCTCGGTCAGGGTCTTCTCGATGGTGGCCGCCACCGGCGGGTAGTGGAAGAAGACGTCACTCCCCCCGTCGGGCCGGGGTTCGAGGTGGGCGGTCGGCTCCCCGTCGGTGATCATGATGATCTGGCGGGACCCGCTCTCTCGGGCGAGGAGGCGCCGGGCCAGGATGAAGGCGTGCTGCATGTTGGTGCCGTAGACGAAGTCCCACGACACCTCGGGTAGTTGGGCCGGCCGGAGTTCCCGGGCCGCCTCGGAGAACCCGACGATGGCCAGGAAATCCCGGGGGAACTGGCTGGAGATGAGGGCGTGCAGGGCGACGGCCACCTTCTTGGCGGCCAGGAAGTTGTCCCGCATGGGCATCGACAGCGACAGGTCGAGCATGAGCACGGTGGCCGAGCGGGCCATCTGCTCCATCTGGGTGACCTCGAAGTCCTCCGGGCTCAAGCGGACGGGGGTGCCCGGGCCGGCCCGCCGCAGGGCGTTGCGGACGGTCTCCTCCACGTCGAGAGCGAAGGGGTCGCCGAACTCGTAGGGCTTGTGCTCGTCGGAGCGTTCGTGGCCGATCCCTGAGCGTTCGATCCGGTGCCCGCCGATGCGGTCCTTGGACAGCCGGGTGAAGAGCTCCTGGAGAGCCCGCTGGCCGATCCGGCGCATTCCCCGGGGGGTGAGCTCGTAACGACCGTCGCGGCGCTCCACCAGCCCCGCCTCCTCCAGGAGCCGGCCGAGGCGGGCCAGCTCGGTCAGGCTCTCGGCCGCCTCGTCGCCGAGCAGCTCCCGGGCCCGCTCCACGTCGGCCTCGGCCAGCTGCGCCGGCGAGGTGGCCGACCGCAGCAGGTGCTCGAGCTCTTCCAGGTCACCGAGACGCTCCAGCACCCCGGGCGCCCCCGCCAGGTCGAGCGGGTCGGCCCCCGAGAAGTCGTAGCGGCGGTCCCAGGGCAGGTCGGGGAAGGCGCTCTGCAGGTGACGGGCCAGGTCGTCCAGCTGGAAGGCCAGGTCCATGTCGCCCATCAGCGCCTCGGCCAGCTCCGAGAGCTGCCGCTGCTGCTCGGGCGTCATCGAGGCGAGCAGCGCCCGGGCCTGGGCCATGGCCATGGCCATCTGCTCGAGCAGCTCGTCGAGGGTCTCGGGGTTCCCCGGGAAGAAGTCGCCGTGGCGGGACATGAAGCCGGTGAAATCGGGCTCCTCGGCCCGTTCCCGCTGCTCGAGCATCTGGTTGAGCTCGGCCATCATGTCCTTCATGGCCGCCATGCGCTCGGGCGAGAGGTTCTGCATGCCGCCGGCCATCCGGTTGAACTGGCTCTGGACCAGCTGCTCCCGCAACTGCTGGGCCAGCTCCTCGAACTTGGCCCTCGCCTCGTCGCTGGCGAAGTCGTACTCGGAGAGCTCCCGGAACCGGCCCGCCAGGTCGGGGGGCAGCTCGTCGAGGCGCTGGTGGCGCTCGGCGGCGTCGGCCCGGGCTGTGCCGTCCTCGTTGGCCAGACCCGCCCGTTCCGCCTCGACGACCTCGTCCAGGCGCCGGGAGATGTCCTCGGTGAGGCCGCCGAGCTCGTGGCGTTCGAGTTCCTGCTGGCGGCGTTGGCGGATGCGCTCCAACAACTGGCGCAGACCTTCAAGCGTGCGGCCGTCCCGGGTCCGCATGCCGGCCTGGAGCGCCCGGCGGAGGGCGGCGTTCAGGTCCCCGTGGTACATCAGGTCGTCGGCCAGCTCGGCGAGAAGGTCGTCGGCCTCCAGGTCGAAGCCGGTCTGCGTGCCGTCCCATCGGGAGTACCGGAAATGGCGCACCGGCCGAGCTCGCTAGCCCTTGGCCCGGTAGGTGGCCCGCCCGCCTACCTCGTCCTTGTTGAGCCGCTTCCCGAGATGCAGGCCCTCCAGCACGAACTCGAGGGCGGAGGCGACCTGGGCGGGCGTCTCCCCGACCCCGAGCCCGGCCAGGGCCGCGTCCAGCCCGGGCAGGGAGGCATACTCCGCGTAGCGGGACGAGGGCACGTCCTCACCGGTCTCGACGGCCAGGCCCGCGTCGAAGGCCTCCACCAGCTCCCGGAGCGGCTCGACCCGGGCGCGAGTGCGCCAGGTCTCGAGGACGGCGGCGTGGACGAGCCGGCCGAGGATCTCCCCTTCCCGGCCCTCCTCCAACGCCTCGATCTCGATCTTGCCGGCGGTGGAGGCGGCCAGGGCGCCGAGGTCGCTCATGCGGGGGACGGCCTCGGTCTCACCGGCCCGGAGCGCCCGCCGGACGGCGTTGGCGGCCAGCGTCTCGTAGTTGGCGATCGACAGGCGCACGGAGACGCCGGAGCGCTGGTTGACGTGGGCCGAGCGCCGGGCCTGGTGGGTGAGGGCCACGACCACCTCGGCCATGAAGTCGGGGACGGTCACCGTGATCCCGGGGACGGCCGGGAGCTGCGCTTCCTGCGCCACCACCGCCATCTCCGTGTCGACGTCGTCGGGGTAGTGCGTGCGGATCTGGGCGCCGAAGCGGTCCTTCAAAGGCGTGATGATCCGGCCGCGGTTGGTGTAGTCCTCCGGGTTGGCCGAGGCCACCAGCAGCACGTCGAGGGGAAGGCGGACCCGGTAGCCCCGGATCTGCACGTCACGCTCCTCGAGCACGTTGAGGAGGCCGACCTGGATCCGCTCGGAGAGGTCGGGCAG
>CAZCVW010000118.1:0-9181 GCA_964502185.1 uncultured Burkholderiales bacterium | reverse complement strand
CTGGTGCTCGGCCCGGCCCTGCCCGGCGCCCAGGCCGAAGCCCTGCTCGAACTGCGGGGCTCGGGCGGCGGGGGCGACACCTCGCGGATCACCGTCAGCCCCCTCGTCGACCTGAAACCCCGCCTGACCAGCAGCCCGGCGGCCGAGTTGTTCACGGTGCGGGCCCCCGTCCCCCTCTACTGGCGGCTCACCGCCCTGGAGTCGTTCGACGGGCGGATCTGGTCGTCCCGGGGTACCTACCGCCCCGCCGAGGGGCGCCTGCCCCGCGACCCGATCCCCGAGGACCTCGTCTACCGGGTCCGCCAGGAGTTCCGCGTCGGGGTGCTCGACTCGTTCTGGTTGCCCGCCGCCTACCGGCCGTCGCGCATCAACCTGGACGGCGCCCGGGTCAACGCCGAGTCGCTCACCCTCCTCACCGAGGAGGATTCGGCCAACGGGCTCATCTATCGGGTCGAGTCGGAGATTCCCCGCTACTCGGCCACGGAGCTGGCCGCCGCGCCGGCGGCGGAACCCACTGAGGACCTGGCGCCCTACCTGCAGCTGCCGGGCGATTTCCCCGAGGACGTGCGGGCCCTGGCCAGGGAGGTCACCGCCCGGGCCAGCGGCCCCTACGAGATGGCACTGGCCCTGCAGGATCACCTCCGCAACAACTACGAGTACGACGAGGAAGCGCCCGCCGGGCACTCCAACGACCACCTGCGCTACTTCCTCTTCCGTTCCAAGATCGGTTACTGCGAGCAGTTCTCCGGCGCCTTTGCCGCCCTGGCCCGCTCGCTGGGCCTGCCGTCCCGGGTGGCGGTCGGCTTCACCCCCGGCACCTACGACCCGGCGCTCGAGGTGTTCCACGTGACGACCAAGGAAGCGCACGCCTGGCCCGAGGTCTTCTTCGACGGGCTGGGCTGGGTGGCGTTCGAGCCGACGCCGGGGCGCTACGAGCCCAACCCGACGAACTACACGGGCACGTTCAACCCGGACGCCAACCCGGTGGCCACGACCACGACCACGGCGGCACCGGGGGCCACTCCGGCCAACCCGAACGAGCCCCGCATCCCCGAGGAGGTCGACGACGGCTTCGACGACCTGAGTCCCGACGAGTCCGCCGGGCGTTCGCCGCTCCTCATGGCCATCGCCGTCGTGCTCCCCATCCTGGCCCTCGTCCTGGCCGTCCCGCCCCTGCTCAAGGGCCGGCGCCGCCGGCTCCGCCGGGCCGCCAAGAACCCCGGGGTCCGGGTGGCCGGTGCCTGGTCGGAGGCGCTGGACCGCCTCCGGGAAGTGGGTGCCGCCCCGGCGCTGGCCTCCACGCCGCTCGAGTTCGCCCGCCGGGCGCCCACCGGGCACCCCGAACTGGTGGCGCCCATGGCCCGCCTGGCCCGCCTGTTCACCAAGGCGTCCTACGCCGGCGTGGCCCCGTCCGACGCCGAAGCCCGCCAGGCCTGGGATGAGGTCGACCACCTGGCCAAGGCTCTCGACGCGGGCGACTCGTTCGTGGGGCGGTGGAAGCGCCGCCTCTACCCCGGGACGCTGCTGGCCAGGGGCCGGTGATCTGGCTTAGTTCTCGTCGCGCTTGAAGCGGCGACGGACGCTCTGGCCGGCGTCGCCGAAGACGCTCTTCAGCCGGTTGCTCTTCATGGAGGCCGTGAGGCTCTCGAGCCCGGCCTTGCCCAGCTTGCGGACGTTGCGCTCGATCACGAAGGCGCAGGCCAGCATGCACATGAACCCGACGAAGCCGAGGAAGAGCGAGGCGGCGAAGCGCAGCACGAGCAGGAGGAACCCGGCGGCGAAGCCGAGCGTGGCCCACTTGATGTTGCGGGCCGCGTGCCGGTACAGCGTCGTCTCCGACACCTGCTGGGCCAACTGGGGATCGGTGGCGTAGAACTGCGCCTCGATCTCCTGGAGGATGCGCTGTTCGTCTTCGGAAAGCGGCATCTGCGTCACTCTCAAGCCGGAGGATCCGATGGACCCTTCATTCTCGCACAGGGTCTGACGCACCCACAACGCGCCCTAGGCTGCGCTATCGGGCTACTTGGGCAGGAGTCGGTTGAGCCCGACGGCGAACCAGGGATCGTTGGCCAGCGCCTTGAAGGCATCGTAGGACCCGGGGGACGTGTTCATCCGCCAGTCGTAGTCCTTGTTCGCGTCGAAATAGACCACGGCGTTGATGAGCGGGAACTCCGCCTTCAGGGTGTCCTTGACGTCGGTAATCCAGGCCGCCTTCTCGCCGGGCGAGCGCTCCTGCACCCCGAACTCACCCACCATGATCCTCTTGTTCTGCTTGGACGCCCAGGCGTAGAAGCCCTCGAAAACCTCGCGAAAGGCGCGCCAGTCATCTCCGGCTCGGCCCGGGGCCCAGTTGTAACCGTCGCCGCAGATCCAATCCACGTACTCCGGGCCCGGATAGAAGGCCTGGGCTTCTCCATCCCGGAAGGCCGACGCATTAGGGCACCAAACCCACTCCACATTGTCGGCGCCCTGCTCCCGGAACAGGTCGACAATGCGCCGCCAAGCCCCGATGTAATCGGTGGGCGACTTGGCCCATTCGGCCTTGTTGTTCCCGTCCATCTCCCAGAACCAGCGAATAAGGACCCGGCCCTTCAACTCCTTCACTCTCAAGGCGCGATCCTGAATCAAGGGGTCGTGCTGGCCGGCGGCAATGTCGTCGGCGAACGGACCCCGGCCGTTCCAGGAAATCATCGGAATCCGACCGCTGGCGAGGTCCCACTCCTCGAGTTCCGTGGGGAACTCCTTCTCCCAGGGATAGAAGGTGTGGTTGATGTCCAGATTGCGGCCGAGGTGCGTCTCGAGCTTCTCGATGGCCTTCTTCTCGGCCTCGACCGAATCGTCCCCCACCTCGGTGTGGACACCGAAGAGCGCGCCCGCTCCGAGGGCGGGCACGGTGGGGCGGCCGGCGGTTTGGCTGTCACCGCCGCCCTTGTTGCCGTCGCCACCGCCTCCGACCAGCGCCCATGCACCCGCGGCGACCAGCGCCCCGATCACGATCAGGGCCAGCGCGACCCCGGTTCGGTGCGAGAGGACGGCCCGGGGCGGCAACGAGGACGACATTCCGGGGGGCTCTCCTCATGTGAACGGATCGAGTTGAGGGTACCAGTCCCCCTCGGCGATTGGGGTCGCTTGAGCGGCGATATCGACCAGTTCGCACCCGTATGGCCGGGTATGCGGAGACTAGTTACTCCGGGCCCCCGGGGTGGTCCGTTCTACGCAGATTGCGCCGCATGTCCGTTTTATGGGTGTACAGCCGTCCCAATTGACCGAAAGATTCCCCTCCTGATTTTGCACCGGTCATGGTACCTTACAGACCAGGTAACGGTCGGTGACGCACGTCTGTCGCGCCGTGCCCCCCACATCGCAGGTGCCAATCGCAGTGACACTCCACGAGCGAAAGAAAGCGATTCCTCCCGTGAGCACAAGTTTCGCATCTGAGCCCTCCGTCGAGATGGGTGACTACTTCTCCGTCATCCGTCGCCGGAAGGTGCTCATCGCCGTCATGACCCTGATCGGCTTGGGCCTGGCGCTGTTCTACTCGGTGGCGCTGGCCAAGGAGAAGTACGTCTCGGAGTCCGACGTGAACGTGCGCCCGGTGACCACCAGCGTGGTGGTCGAGAACATCGACCGGCTGCTCAACATGGGTACCGAGCGTGAGCTGGCCCGGTCCGATGACGTCGCCCAACTGGCCAAGGCCCGCCTCGACAAGCTCGGTTGGGACGAGAGTCTCGTCAAAGTCAAGAAGCGGCTCGGCGTGAGTGTCCTGGGTAGCACCCAGATCCTCAGCATCAGCTGCTCGGCCGACACCCGCCCCCGGGCCCAACAGTGCGCCCAGGCCTTCGCCGAGTCCTACCTCGACTTCAAAAAGGCGGACGCCACGGCCACCCGTGACGCCACCCGGGCCAACGTCCAGGGCGCCCTCGGTCCCATCGAGGAGAAGATCCGCCAGGCCCAGGACCGCCTGGCCTCCGTCCCGCCGGCCACCCCGGCCCAGGCCCAGGCCGAGGCCGTCCTCAAGTCCCTCGAGGACGAGGCTTCTCCCTACCGGGCCACCCTGGCCGACCTGAACGGCATCGACACCAACAACCCCGGCACCATCGTGAGCCCGGCGAACCGGCCCACCGCCGCCGCCAGCCCCAAGCCCAAGCTGAACGGGATCATGGGTGCCTTCTTCGGCTTCTTCCTCGGCCTGCTCGCCGCCTTCGCCCGTGACCGGGTGGACGGCCGCCTGCGGGGCAAGTCGGACCTCGAGGCCCACCTGCGGGCTCCGGTGCTGGCCACCGTGCCCCGCACCCGCCGCAACGGCCGGGCCGCCCCCACGCTGGTCACTATGCAGCACCCCCACAGCCCCGCGTCCGAGGCGTACCGGGCGCTGCGGACCCGCATACTGGTCATGGCCGAGCGCCAGGGCATGAAGACGATCATGGTGGCCAGCCCCACCGGCGAGGACGGCAAGACCGCCATCGCCGCCAACCTGGCCGTCGCCCTCTCCCAGGTCGGCAAGCGGGTCGTGCTCCTCTCCGCCGACCTGCGCAAGTCCGACATCCACACGTACTTCGGGCTCGACAACGAGCGGGGTCTCTCCAACGTCCTGGCCGGCGAGATGCCGCCCTGGGAAGCCGTGCAGGAGCCCCCGGGCCTGGAGCGCCTGTGGGTCTTCGGCAGCGGCCCGACCCCGGCCCAGCCGGCCGAGCTGCTCCAGAGCGAGCTCATGCGTGAGCTGCTGGCCGAGCGGCGCAAGGTGGCCGACTTCGTCATCATCGAGGCCCCGGCTGCGCTGGACGCCTCCGACTGCCTGGCGCTGGCTCCGCTGGTCGACGGCATCCTGGTCGTAGCCGACGCCCGCCGCACCGCCCGGGACGACGTGACCCTCGTCCGGGAGCAGTTCGAGCAGGTCGGCGGCACGGTCCTCGGCGCCGTCCTCTCCAACGCCAGCAGCGCACGTTAGGGCGGCCGCTACAGCCGCCGATAGACGCGCCTGAGGTCCTAGGTGTCGGACTCCGGACCGATGTACCCCTCCCGCTCCAGGTGCAGGATGATCTCCTGGGCGGCCTCCTCCGGGGTGAGCCCGGCGGTGTCGATCACCAGGTCGGCGTCGGCCGGCTCCTCGTAGGGGTCGGAGATACCGGTGAACTCCTTGATGATCCCGGCCCGGGCCTTGGCGTAGAAGCCCTTGCGGTCCCTGGCCTCGCATTCCTCGAGCGATGTGGCCACGTGCACGAGGATGAAGCCGCCGCCATCCTCCACCATGGCCCGCACGTCCTTGCGGGTCTGGTCGTAGGGGGCGATGGGGGCGCAGAGGGCGATGCCGCCGTTCTTCGTGATCTCGGAGGCCACGTAGCCAATCCGGCGGATGTTGATGTCCCGGTGCTCCTTGGAGAAGCCGAGCTCCGACGAGAGGTGCTTGCGGACCACGTCGCCGTCGAGCAGGCTCACCGGCCGGCCGCCCATCTCCAGCAGCTTGACCAGCAGCACGTTGGCGATGGTCGACTTCCCGGAGCCGGACAGGCCGGTGAAGAACACCGTGAAACCCTGCTTGTGGCGGGGCGGGTAGCTGCGGCGCAACTCCTTCACGATGTCCGGGAAGGTGAACCACTCGGGCAGGTCCCGGCCCTCGTTCAGCCGCTTGCGCAGCTCCGTGCCCGAGATGTTGAGGACCCGGGCACCCCCGGGCACCTGGTCCTCGGGCATGTAGGCGTCCTGCTCCTCGACGTAGACCATCATCTGGAAGGGGACCATCTGGACGCCGATCTCGTCCTGGTGCTTGGCCAGCAGTTCCTGGGCGTCGTAGGGGCCGTAGAAGGCCTGGCCCGAGCGGGCGGAGGGACCGGCGTGGTCGCGGCCGACGATGAAGTGCGTGCAGCCGTGGTTCTTGCGGATGATGGCGTGCCACACCGCTTCCCGGGGGCCGCCCATCCGCATGGCCAGGTTCAGCAGCGCGAGGCTGGCGGTGAACTTCGGGTAGCTCGGCAACAGGGCCTGGTAGCCCCGGGTCCGGGTGTAGTGGTCGACGTCGCCGGGCTTGGTCAGGCCGACCACCGGGTGGATGAGGAGGTTGGCCTCGACGTCCTTGGCCGCCCGCAGCGTGATTTCCTGGTGGGCCCGGTGCATCGGGTTTCGGGTCTGGAAGGCCACGACCCGGGTCCACCCGAGGCGGTGGAACTCGTTGCGGAGCTCGGCCGGGGTGTGGCGCAGGGTCCGGAAGTCGTAATGGCGGGGCAGCGCCAGGCCCTCGAGGCGGCCGGCGATGTAGACGGGGTCGGACCGCTTGAGGAGGTAGCCGACGCCCGGGTGCTCGGGGTTGTCGGTGCCGAACACGGCGACGGCCTCGGCCGCCCGGTCGGGCGTCCAGGTCTCCTCCACGGTGAGGGCGGCGAGGATGACGCCCTCCTGGTCCCGCAGGGCCACGGTCGTCCCCGGCGACAGCGTGCCGGCGAACTCCTCGGTGACGTCGAGGGTGATGGGCATGGGCCACAACGTCCCGTCGGCCAGCCGCATCTGGGAACAGACCGACTCGTAGTCAGCTTGGCCGAGGAAGCCGGTGAGGGGCGAGAAGCCGCCGTTCATCAACAGCTCGATGTCGCAGATCTGGCGGGGAGTCAGGTCCCACGACGGCCAGTCGGCGGAGGCGGCCTTGAGCCCGGCGGCCCGGTCCGCGTCGACGAGGAGGTCGACGAGCGTCCCGCCGTGGGGGGCGATGAGGTGATCGGCCACTGGGGTCCTCCCGTTTGGGGGCTTCGGAGAGTTACCCACGCTAGTCCAGCGGCCGGGAGTGTCCGCAGGGCGCGAGAAAGGGCCACAAACCTACGCGGGGCGTGGGTTTGTGACCCTTTCTGGACCGCGACTTCTCAGTCGAGCAGCCAGGACACCGTCGCCGAGTCGGCGGCCGGCTGCGACTTGCGGCGCAGGCACCGGGCGCCCCGGGCGGCCACGGACTGCACCGTGGAGAGCAGGATGGCCAGGTCGAGGCTGACCGACCAGTTCTCGACGTAGAAGAGGTCGAGGCGCTGGTAGGCGTGGAACGACTCGTTGTCCCGGGCCTCCACCTGCCACAGTCCCGTGATGCCGGGGCGTACCCGTTGGCGGGCCAGCAGTTCCTCGTCGAACTGGGCGACCTCGACCGGCAGCGCCGGCCGGGGACCGACCAGGCTCATGTCGCCCCGGAGCACGTTGATGAGCTGGGGCAGCTCGTCGAGGCTGGTGGACCGCAGGATCCGACCGATCGAGGTGACCCGGGGGTCGTTGGCCAGCTTGAAGAGCACGCTGTCGCGCTGGTTCTGAGTGGCCAGTTCCTTGAGCTTCTCCTCGGCATCGACACACATGCTGCGCAGCTTGAGGATGGTGAAGGTCTTGCCGTCGAGGCCGACCCTTTCCTGCTTGAAGAACACCGGCCCGCCGCGGTCGTTGAGCTTGATGGCCACGGCACAGGCGGCGAGGACGGGCCCGGCCAGCACGAGGCCGATGCCGGAGAACACGAGGTCGAGGGCCCGCTTGGTGACGACCTGCCAGCGGGCCAGCGAGACCGGCTCCAGGTAGAAGAGCGGCTCGTGGGCCATCGGCTGGGAGCGCAGGCGGCGGTAGTCGATGCCCCGGATACCGGAGGACAGGTGGACGTGGACGCCGGCCACGAGCAGGTCCCGCACGACCCGGTTGAGCTGGGCGGAGGGCAGGGCGCTGGCGGCCACTAGCACGCCGTTGGCTCCGGCGGCCTGGACCGCCTCGACGACCTGATTCATGTCGCCGAGCCACGGCACGTTGTAGTCGCGGTCGGTTACCTCGGACGGGTTGCCGACGATGCCGCAGATGCGGAAACCCAGCTCAGGGTGGTTCTGGACGAGGTGGTAGAGGTCGGAACCCTCCTCGTTGGCCCCGACGACCACGATCGGGCGGCTGTGGCGCCCGGCCCGGCGGTGGGCCTTGAGCCAGGCGCGGTACCCGTCACGGGAGGCGCCCAGAAAGGCGAAGGAGAGGGCGGCGCCACCGATCATCTCGGTCATCGAGAGGTGAATGCCGAGCTTGCGCTCGCCGGCCTGCAGGAGCAGGGCGACGATGGCTGCGGTACGGCCGAGGCGGACGGTTTCCACCGCCCGGACGCTGCACACCCGGGCCAGGTAGAGGCGCTGGGAGGCGATCAGGGCGAGGGCGACACCGGTGGCCACGACCACGGCCAGGCCGATGTTGGCCAGCCGGGTGAAACCGGGCGTGTCGAGGCCGTCGGGCACCGTGAGGGCGATGGCCCAGGCGAGCGCCACGGCCGTGGCGTCAAGAACGACAAGAATGCGCCGAAGCGTGTTCGAGCCCCGGGCGGCAGCAGGCCCCGGTGCCGGTGCCGCGTCGATCGGAGCCGGCGAAACGGCCTCTCCGATGCGTCGCGTGTGATGTGTGGCGGATGCCACCTGGTCACCTCCGTGGTTGGTCGTCATTCCCCAGATATGACGGCCCACTGCACATACCGACGAGTCTCTCGACACGCCACGCATCTGCCCTTGGGCGCCACTGCACCAGGCCCGGCGGTACTCGTCCGCTCGAAACAGCCCGACTAGTCTCGTATGTTCGACGGAGAGTGGTCAACCCCTCGTCGCACCGAGAACCGGGCCCAGTGATAGGTGAACGCTTACGGTGTCGATCCATGACGCAATTCGGAAAGAAAGATGACTTGAGGGGCATCCCTGCTATGGGATGCCTTCCAGCCGTAACGCCCTCCAGGGGCCAACAAAACACGTGGAGCGAACTCCGAGGCACGCTGCGTGACCACCCTTCGATCGCCAGAGTGTCTCATGATGGTCCGTTTTGTCCCTGCTTTCAATGTTGACTTCGTGGAAATAGAGCAGACATTGATACGCGCCGCCGAGTTCCTCGGCGAAGCGCCACGAGTGGTGACGACCCGGCCGGGCCAGCCCTACGTCGGGCTCACGGCGGACTGCGCGATCCACATCGCTTACGGCGAACGCACCCGCGCCCGGATCCGGGAGGAGGCGGAACGCCTCGCCTGGGCCGCCCGCCAGGGCATTCCGGTGCCTGACGTCCGGGACGTCCGGCCAGAGTGGCTGGTCACCCGGCGGGCGGTGAACGACGAGGTCACCAAGGGCGCTCCGTATATAGAGGCCGCCATCGCCGCCGCCCGGGCGATTTCGGCCGCCCCCGAGCCGCCGCCCAGCCTGCGGGGCCCGGTGGCCGCCCA
>CAZCVW010000117.1:0-9188 GCA_964502185.1 uncultured Burkholderiales bacterium | reverse complement strand
GCCGGGGCGGCGACCGGAGCCGGCTTCGGCTCCGGGGCGGCGGCCGAGGCCGGTCGGGTCTCGGTCTTCCCAGCCACGAACGGAGGCGGCCCGGCCACCTCGGTCGTGCCGGGCGCCGGCACTACTTCGGTGGCCTTGATGTCCGACGAGCCGCGCTTGGTCTCCGACGAGGAACTCCCGGCCGCGGTGACCGTGTAACAGACCGCCGGGGTCTTGAACAGGTTGGGGGTTCCGTCCGACCCGGTGCCCACCACCGCCGCGCGCTGGCAGACGTTCGTCCCGGGCTGAGCCTCGGTGGGAACGGTGAAGGCGAGGCGGTGGTCGCCGCCATTGTCGACTCCCTTCACCCGGGTCGCCGCGCTGTCGACCAGCTTGCCGCCCTGGCTCAGGCAACCGATCAATTCCACGTCCTCGGAGGAGAAGTCCTTCGCCTCCCAGCCGATCTCCACCGAGATGGGCTCGCCGGGGGCGGCCTTGTGGGTGGGCAGGAAGCCACCGAAGGCGCCCGGGGCGAAGACGGCGCTGCACGCCTGGCCGGCGGCGAGACCGGGAGGAAGATCCGGAACGGTCTGCGCCCCGGCCGGCATCACGCCGGTGCCGAAGGCGCCCAGGACCACCGCCCCGGCCGTTACCGCTGTGATCCGCATACGCCCCATGCCCGCCTCCATATCCGGGCCACCGCGCGGTGACCGAAAGAATTCAGATACGTAAGCGTTTCATGTCAAATCGGACTCAGGCAACTAGTACGTAAGAACGCAGTGTGTCTTTTCAGGCCGCGACGGCGTTCTCGGCATCCTCGGGCACGGCTGGTGCCGCCGGGAGCCGTCGGCGCAGGGCAGCCAGGGCGAGACCACCGGCCGCGCTCGTCACCACGGCGCCGAGGCCGAAGGCCGCCCGCACGCCGAAGTGCTCGGCCACCCAGCCGGCCACCGGTCCGCCGATGGGGGTGGTGCCCATGAACACCATGGCGAACAGCGCGTTGACCCGGCCGCGCATGGCCGGGGCGGCCGCCAACTGCACGGCCGAGTTGGCGCTCGAGACCAGTGCCACGCCGGTCAGACCCACGGGAACGGTGGCGGCCAAGGCCAACGGGAGGTTCGGCGCCAGGGCCAGCAGGCCGAGGGTAGCGCCGAAGGCCAGCGTCATCCGGGCCAGAAACCGGGAACCGGGGCGGGTCCGCCGGGCCACGAAGAGGGCGCCGACCAACGATCCGACGCTCATCGTCGAATACAGGAGGCTGAACGTTCCGGCGTCGCCGTGCAGGTCCCGCTCGGCCAGCAGGGGAAGCAGGACGGGGAAGTTGAAGGCGAACGTGCCGGCCACCGCCACCAGGGCGATGGGAAGCCGCAACTGCGGGGTGCGCCACACATAGGCGAAGCCCTCCCGCAGCTGGCCGCGGGACCGGGACGCCAGCTCGGAGCGGCGCACGGCCCGGACGTCCATCCGGCTGAGCGCGACGAGCACGGCGGCGTAGCTGGCGGCGTTGGCCATGAAGCACCAGCCGACACCGACCCCGGCGATCAGCAGACCGGCCAGGGCCGGCCCGACGATGCGCGAACCGGTCATCAGGGCGCTGTTCAGCCCGACGGCGTTGGCGACGTGTTCCTCGTCGACGAGCTCGACGACGAAGGACCGCCTCACGGGGTTGTCGAGAGCGGTGATGATGCCGAAGACCAGGGCGAGGGCGTAGACGACCGCCAGCGTGTCGCGGCCGGTCAGGACGAGCAGCCCCATGGCCAGCGCCTGGCCCCCGGCGGCGGCCTGGGTGACGACCATCAGGCGGCGCTTGTCCAAGCGGTCGGCGAGGAGGCCGGCCCAGGGCCCGAGGAAGAGGATGGGGAGGAACTGGAGGGCGGTGACCACGCCGAGGGCCACGCCGCTGTGCGTCTTGGTCAGCACGAGCCACGAGAGCGCCACCGCCTGCACCCACGTCCCGATCATGGAGACGCCCTGGCCGGCGAAGAACAGGCGGAAGTTGCGCTCGGACAGCGAGCGGAAGGTGACGGCGGTGGCGAGGCGGAGGCGGGTCATCGTCGGGTCGCAGGCGGGTCACCGAGGCGCTCGAGCACGTCGGCCGCGGCGGCCAGGTGGCCGATCTCTTCGGGGGACAGGTTGTGGAGCCGCTGGTTCAGCCAGGCGTTGCGGCGGGTCCGGGTCCGCTCCAGGAGCTTGCGGCCGGCCGGGGTGATCTCCACCCGCACGACTCGACGGTCGGCGCTGTCGGTGGTCCGGCTGACGAGCCCCTGCTCCTCGAGCCCGCCTACCGCTTTGGTGATCGTGGGCGGCGCCACCTGCTCCCGGGCGGCGAGGTCTCCGAGGGTCAGGGGGCCGCTCGCCTCGATGGTGGCCAGGGCCGCGTTCAGCGTGGGGGAGAGGCCCGAGTCACCCTGCTGGCGGAGAAGCCGCGAAAGCCGCGTCACGGCCAACCGCAGACGGGCGGCCATCTCGACGGTCTCGTCGCTCTGCGTGTTGTCGGGAGCCGGTGCCATGACAGCCATCATTTCACGAAACTAATTAGTGTGGTGAAGTATTCCCCTGCCCAGAGACCGGCTCAGAGAACTTCGTCACCGGCCGGGGGAGGGCGACACCGTCCACGGTGAGGTCGACCCGCTCGTTGAGGAAGCAGGCCAGGCCGGCGATCTTCTGGCTTTCGGGCAGCGGAGTGCGGTAGGTCCACACCACATCGACGAACGTCTGCCCGTTCACATCGACCGACCAGTAGGTGGCCGTCCCCTTGTAGGGACACTGGGTGACGGTCGCCGACGGGCGCAGCCGGTCGAGGCGCACGTCGGTGAGCGGCAGGTAGTAGCGGACGGGCAGCCCCGTCTCGAACAGCAACCGGGGTTGGCGCGACTCGGCCACGACCTCGCCACCGAGGGAGACCACCACGTGGCGGGAACTGGCCAGGATGTCGACCCGCGTGTAGGGGCTGCGGGGATGGACATAGACCTCCTCGTCCTCCTCGAACCAGGCGTCCATCGCCTCCCAATCGATCCGCAGGTAGCCGGCGAGTTCGCCGTCGCCGCGCCGGACGGCCCCTTCGGGCAGGCGCTCGGTGGCCACGTCGGCTGCCGGCAGCCAGTAGGCGGGGTAGTAGGGCACCTCCCACACCAGGCGGGGCCGGATCGTGTCGGCCACGGCCTCGCCGGCCAGAAAGGCCCGAATCCGTTTGGCGCCTTCTTCGATGTGCCCGATCTCCATCAGCATGAGGGGGACCATAGGAGCCACGGCCCCCCACGGGCCCAGGTAGCCTCTGCGCAGGGGAGTGGCTCCTGATCAGACAAACACGTGGGAGGTCCACCGATGTCCGATGCCCCGTACCCGCCTCAGCCGCCGGACGGTACGCCACCACAACCACAACCACCACCGCCGCCGCCACCACCGCCGCCACCACCGCCGCCACCGCCACCGGGGCCGGGCCCGGCCTTCACGCCACCCCCGCCACCCCCGCCGCCGCCCCCCGGTTACGGGCCGACGGGCTTTCCCAATCCCACCGGGAAGATCGACCCGCTGGGCCGGCCGCTGGCCGAGTGGTGGCAACGGGTGCTGGCCATCCTGCTCGACGGCGTCATCCTGTTCATCCCGAGCCTGATCGCCATCGGCATCCTCGGCGTGATCACGACCACCGGGTGGGCGGTCCTCGGGTCCCTGCTGGTGGGAACCACCTACTACGGGATGCTCAACGGCAGCGAGAAGGGCCAGACCATCGGCAAGATGGCCCTCAAGATCCAGGTGCGCGACGCCGCCACAGGGGGCCCCATCGACCCCGGCCGGGCGGCCATCCGCTACCTCGTGATCGGCGGCCCGACCATCATCCGCAGCCCGCTCGTCTTCCTCTTCATCCTGCTCGACGCCCTCTGGCCGTTGTGGGACCCCCGGCGCCAGGCGATCCACGACAAGGTGGCCAGCAGCATCGTGGTCAAGGTCTGAGCGCGAAAACGAGTTTCCGAACTCAGCCTGGCAACTCGAGCGACGACTCGACCGCCAGCTCCCGGCGGAACACGTCGAGGACCGGGCAGTGGGCGTCGACGGCCCCGGCCAGGTCCCGGTAGCGCTCGGGCGGTTCGGGCCCCTCCACGGTCACCGTGCAGTGGACCTTCCCGGCCGGGCCGGGGCGGGCGTCGTAGGCGAACCCGAAGAAGCCCCGCACGTCGACGTCCGTCTCCACCCGCACGTTCACCGCGTCGAGGCGGATGCCGAGGATCTCGGCCCAGTAGCGCCAGGTGATCGCCTGGCACGACCCGAGCGCGGCCAGGGCCAGCTCTACGGGCCCGGTGGCCGTGCCCGTCCCCCCGATGGAGACCGGCTCGTCGACGGCGACGCTGTGCGCCCCCATGCGGACGGCCACCGCGGTGCCGCCACCCAGACGGGCGTCGGTCCGGAAGTGGGCCAGGGCCAGGGCCGGATCGGCCTCGAAGGCCTTCCGGCTGGCTGCTAGGGCTTCGGGGATGCTCATCCCCACGATGCTAGCCAGGGGAGACGCCGGGGACGTCCAGCCGCCCGCCCAGAGGGACTCAACCCGGTCGTCGACTGACGTATCTCCGGGCTACTGAGGGGCCAGCCGGTAGGTGTTCCGGGTCTCGGCCAGGAGCACCAGCGCGCAGTCGCCGGCGGGGTAGAAGTCGCCCGCCTCGACGTTGTCGTCGGGCGCGGCCACCAGCACGTGCGAGGGCTCCCGGTCCATGAAGCCCTCGAGCGTCCCCGGCGCGCTCGAGTTGCGGTAGACGGACACGGTGTCGTGGGTGGCGGTGGCCAGCCAGCGACCGTCGGGTGACGGCTTCGCCACCGAGATCCCGTTGCTGTCGGACAGTTCCCCGACGAAGGTCGGTTTGTTGGTGCGGCCGACGGCGAGCCCTTCGGTGAAGCGGTAGACCCGGGCCGGGAAGTTCTTAGTCACCAGCACGATGTCGCCGTCCCAGGTGAAGGCCGCCTCGGTGTTGGCGCTGCCGTCGGGATAGGCGTACGTGTACCGGGCCAGGGGCCGCACGGTGGTGACGGTGACCGGGTCCGGCTCCGCCAGTTCGTAGATGACCCGGCCCCCGCCGCCCTGGCCGCTCTCCACGATCCAGAGCCGGCCCGACCCGTCCGGGCCCGGCGTCCAGGTGATCTCTTCCCAGTCCCGGTTGGTGGCGCCCTCGACCGGGATCTCCCGCGACGTCGCCGTGCCGTCCGCCCCGAAGCGCAGGGCGTAGAGGTTGGCGGGGTGGCCGGAGTCCCGCACCATCCAGGCGGCCCCGGGGTAGCGGGGCGAGGAGACGAACCCGGAGGCCTCGCCCGAGTCGCGGGGGAGTCCCTCGGTCGTCTTCTCGGCCGGGCTCAACGCCCCGCACGAGGTCTCGGAGGCTCGGGCGGGGCCGCCGGGCGAAACCAGAGCGGTGGCCAGCGTGGCCAGTGCGGCCAGTGCGGCCACCGGTCCGGTGACCGAGCGACGGCCGGGCGGGAGTGACGTGCACTCCCGGCCCGGCCATCGCTTTAGCGCCCGCTTCCAACCGCTCATGGAAGAGGCGATTGTTACGAACAATTGATCACTTACGCAAGAAGAGATCAGCTTTGTTGAAAATGAGGTTGATGTTGAGCTTGTGACTAGGACGGCGCGCCGAGGGCGAAGAAGGCCACGGCGGCGGCGCTGGCCACGTTGAGCGAGTCGACTCCGGGCCGCATAGGGATGCGCAGGCGGTGGTCGGAAGCGGCCAGGGCGGCCGGAGAGAGTCCGGGCCCTTCCGCCCCCACCAGTACCGCCAGCCGGTCATGGGCGCCCGTGTGTGCCTGCTGGGCGAAGTCACCGATGGGGGCGGCGCCGGGGTCAGGGGTGAGCGCCACCAGGGTGAAGCCCGCCTCCCGGACGGTGCTGAGCGCATCAGGCCACGGGTCGAGCCGCGTCCAGGGGACCGACAGCACGTGCCCCATCGAGACCCGGACCGACCGGCGGTACAGCGGGTCGCAGCAGCGGGGGCAGAGGACCACGGCGTCCATGCCGAGTCCTGCCGCGTTGCGGAAGAGCACGCCCAGGTTCTCGTGGTCGTTGATGCCTTCGAGGATGACGATCCGCCGGGCACCGGCCAGGAGCGACCCCGGATCGGGCAGCGGCCAGCGGTCGGCGCAGGCCAGCGCGCCGCGGTGGACGTCGAACCCGGCCACCGCGGCCAACACGCTCGGATCGGCGACGTAGACGGGCGCGTCGATGTCGGCCAGGCGGGGCCCGAGGCGTTCGAGCCGCCGGTCGTCGACCAGCACCGACCGGACCCTCCGGCCGGAGGCGAGGAGCCGTTCCACGACCGGTGCCGCCTCGGCCACGAAGAACCCCGGCGACTGCGCCTCCGGGCGTCCGGCTTCGAGCCGGCGGCGGGCCCGGGCGTCGGCCAGCTCCCGGTAGTCGTCCACCCGGGGGTCGGCGGGATCGACGATCCGGATGGCCTCCACGCCGACCTTGGGCCGCGCTACAGGACCCGCAACGCCGAGGCGGCGTCGCGCTCCCGGCGGGTGAGGGCCCGCAACACGGCGAGGTCCCCGTGCCGCAGCCGGGCCACGTCCACCAGGGTGGTGATGGCCAGGCCGGCCGCCTCCACCGGCAGGTCCGGAAGGTCGAGGTGGAGGGAGACGGCGAGGAAGCTGGGAACATCAGGCATGAGCCACGCTAAACCGGCGGCTCGAAGGAGGCTCGCATGGCCGCGACCATCGTCGATGGTATGAACGTGATGGGCGCCCGGCCCGACGGCTGGTGGAGGGACAGGAAGGCGGCCGTGACCAGGCTGGTGGAGCGCCTGGCGCACTGGGCGAGATCGACCGGCACGCCGGTCGTGGCCGTGTTCGACGGCGAACCCCCGCCCGGGCTCGCGCCCGGTGAGCACCAGGGGATCGAGCTGGTCTTCGCCGGCCGGGGCACCTCGGCCGACGACGTGATCACCCGGCGGGTGGCCTCCGATCCCGACCCCGGATCCCTCACCGTGGTGACCAGCGACGCCGAGCTGAGCCGCCGGGTGCGGGCGGCGGGCGCCCGCCGGCTGGTTGGCGCCGGAGGCTTCCGGGCGGATATCGAGCCAAAATGAGCGAGCCAGAATGAGCGAGCGCGAACTTGTCGTCCTCGGCACGGCCAGCCAAGCTCCCACCCGCTACCGCAACCACAACGGGTACCTGCTGCGCTGGGATGCGGAGGCGATCCTCTTCGACCCGGGCGAGGGCACCCAGCGCCAGCTGCTCCTGGCCGGGGTACCGGCGCCGACCATCACCCGCATCTGCATCACCCACTTCCACGGGGACCACTGCCTGGGGCTTCCCGGCGTCCTGCAGCGGCTGTCCCTCGACCAGGTCCGGCATCCGGTCGCGGCCTACTACCCGGCGGCCGGCCAGATGTTCTTCGAGCGGCTGCGGGCGTGCGCCCTCTACGAAGACGTCGTCGACCTGCGGCCCGAGCCGGTGACCAAGGCGGGCGACGTGATGGGGCCCGAGCCCTTCACCCTCACCGCCCGGTACCTCGACCACCGGACCGAGACGCTCGGGTGGCGCCTCGTCGAGCCGGACGGCCGCCGGCTGGTACCGGAGCGGCTCGCCGCCTTCGGCGTGAGCGGGCCCGACGTCGGGCGTCTCCAGCGTGACGGCCGCCTGGTCCCCTGTCACCCCGGGGATGCAGCCGGCCCCGGAGCTCCGACGGTGACGCTGGAGGAGGTGAGCGAGCCCCGCCCCGGGCAGCGTTTCGCCTTCGTGATGGACACGCGGCTGTGCGACGCTGCCTTCGAACTGGCCGAGGGCGTCGACCTGCTGGTCTGCGAATCGACCTTCCTGGCCCGTCACGAGCGGCTGGCGGCCGACTACGGCCACCTGACGGCGGCCCAGGCCGCCCGGATCGCGGCGGAGTCCGGCGCCCGCCATCTCGTGCTCACGCACTTCTCGCAGCGCTACACCGACCCGGCCGAGTTCGCCGCCGAAGCGGCCGATATCTTCCCCAACGTCACCGTGGCCGCCGACTTCGACCGGGTGGCCGTGCCGCCTCGACCGGGGCCCGCCCGATTGGGGGTTTCGGCCCAGGGGTAGACGACAGTCAAGGGGACGTCAGCGCCGGCCGAGCTGAGCGAGGTCGGCCGCGGTCCCCGGAAGGCGGTCGGCGAACTCCTGACCTGCCCCTTCTGTCTTAGTCAGTGGGTTGCGGCCGGTCTCGTCTACGGTTTCGTGGTGGCTCCCCGTGCCACCCGGCTGGGCGCAACGGTCTTTGTCGGACTCACGATCGCGGATTTCTTGCAGTTTGCGTATTTCCTGGGTGGAACAGAAGGCGTAACTCGCCGACGCGAATCGTCCACTCCTCAGGAACACGGCGCCGGGTTCCGACGTTGTACGGATGCCCACCACATTTTTCGTCTTTGAAGGAGTGAGCACCATCAGTAACGCAGTCCGCCACCGAAACCATAGCGGCGCAAGCGAGCGCAACCGTTCGGTTCACTCGACGCGTGCCGGCGCGGAGATCGACCTCGCCCGTCTCTACCTCGAGGATATCGGAGCCCGGCCGGTGCCCGGCCCGGCTGAGCAGCTTGAGCTCGGCCGGCGGGTGGCCGAGGGTGACGAGTCCGCCAAGTGGCAGATGGTCGAGGCCAATCTGCGCCTGGTCGTGTACTGGGCCAAGCGCTACCAGCGCTCCGGTATGGACTTCCTCGACCTCGTCCAGGAAGGCACCATCGGCCTGGTCCGCGCCGTCGAGAAGTTCGACTGGACCAAGGGGTACCAGTTCTCCACTTACGCGACCTGGTGGATCCGCCAGGCCCTCCAGCGAGGGATCCAGCGGACCCGCTCGACCATCTACGTGCCGGCTGACGCCGCCGACCGCCGCCGCGCGCTCGAGCGGGTGGTGGAGGAGTTGGAGGAACGTCTCGGCCGTGCCCCCACCGACGAGGAGATCGCGGCCGAATCGGGGCTGACCACCGACCAGGTCGGGGGTGCCTTCGACACGGCGCAGGTTGTCGCCAGCCTCGACCAGCCGGTCCGTTCCGACGGGCAGACGACGCTGGGCGAACTGGCGGCCACCGACCAGAGCGAGGGCGTCGAAGAGACCGTCCTCGCCGGCGTCTCCTGCGACGAGCTGCACCGGGCCGTGGACCGGCTGCCGGCGCTGGAGCGCTCGGTGGTCGAGGTTCGGTTCGGCCTGACCGGAGCTGCGCCGGTGGGTGTGACCGCCGCCGCCGCCCAACTGCACATGTCCCGCC
>CAZCVW010000116.1:0-9352 GCA_964502185.1 uncultured Burkholderiales bacterium | reverse complement strand
CGCTCGTACTGGGCCCGCTTCTTGGAGAGGATCAGGCGCCCTTCCTTGTCCTCCTTCTGCAGGACAAGGGCTTCGATCTCGTCGCCGACCGCCACCACCTCGTGGGGATCGACGTCGTGGCGGATCGAGAGCTCGCGGTTGGGGATGACCCCTTCCGACTTGAAGCCGATGTCGAGCAGGACCTCGTCCTTGTCGACCTTGACCACCGTGCCGGTCACGATGTCGCCCTCGTCGAACTCGACGATGGTGCCGGCGATGGCGTCGGCGAACGACATGCCCCCCAGGTCATCGGTCACCACCTGCATAGGCTGGTACTCGCCCTCCGCTCCGATTGTGCCGAACGTCGGCCTTTCGGGAGCGCTGACGGGCGGCTCCGGGGCCGCTGTCTCACCGGGGGACACTGTCTCGCCGGGGGACACCTCCTCCGCGTCGACGTCGGGGGCCTCGGACTCGGCCGGCGCCGCAGGAGCGGCGACCGGGGGTTCAGCCTGCGCCTCGGGCTCGTACGACGACGCCTCGGGAGCGGTGGGCTCCGGGGCGGGTCCCGGCTCGGAGGTCGTACCGGTAAATTCCTGCTCGGACATCGGGATCGCCTACTCCTTCGGAACCGGAGCCTCCCGCCCACGTGTGCGCGCGAGGGGCTGCGACCGCCTGGTCGCCGGGGGTTAGCGTAGCTGTTCCCACCCCGATCCAACAGGAGGAGAGCGCCCGCCCGGCGCGCTCCCCCGGGCGGGGGGCCGGCGCCCCTTACTTGGCCTCGGCCCAGGTGGCCCCGGTGGCGATGTCGACCCGGAGCGGCACGGAGAGCTCGCACACGTTCTCCATCACCTCGCGCACCAGCGCCACGGCCGCCTCCTGCTCCGCCAGGGGCACCTCGAGCACCACTTCGTCGTGGACCGTGAGCACCATCTGGGAGGCCATGCCCCTCGACTCCAGCTCGGCGTCGAGATTCACCATGGCCAACTTGAAGATGTCGGCCGCGCCTCCCTGCACGGGGGCGTTCTGGGCCATGCGCTCCCCCATCTGGCGGATGCGGAAGTTGTCCGAGGAGAGCTCGGGCAGCTGGCGGCGGCGGCCGTACAGGGTGGTCGTGTAGCCCCGGGCCCGGGCCTCGGCCACCGTTGATTCCATGAACGCCCGCACGTTGGGGAACGAGGCGAAGTAGGCGTCGAGGATCTCCCGGGCCTGGTCGGTCGGGATGTCCATGCGCTGGCCGAGCCCGTAGGCCTCCATCCCGTAGGCCAGCCCGTAGTTGACGACCTTGGCGAAGCGCCGCTGGAACGGTACGACCTCCTCCTCAGACACGCCGAACACCCGGGCCGCGGTCGTGCGGTGCACGTCGGCGTCGCGCTGGAACGCCTCGATGAGGCCCGGGTCCTGGGCCAGATGAGCCAGGAGGCGCAACTCGATCTGGGAGTAGTCGGCCACCAGCAGCACGTGGCCGTCGGCCGGGATGAAGGCCTTGCGGAACTCCCGCCCGTCCGGCGTGCGCAACGGGATGTTCTGGAGGTTGGGAGCCTCCGAGGAGATCCGGCCGGTGGAGGCGATGGTCTGGTTGAGAACCGCGTGGATCCGGCCGTCGGGTCCCACCAACGGGGGAAGGGCTTCGGCATAGGTGTTGCGGAGCTTCTCGACTTCCCGGTAGCGGAGGAGTTCCTCGATGATCGGGTGCTCACCCGCCAGCTTCTGGAGGGAGTCGGCATCGGTGGACGCACCAGTCTTCGTCTTCTTGACCGGCGTGAGGCCCAGCTTCTCGAAGAGGATGCGCCGCAGTTGCAGGGTGGAGTTCACGTTGAAGCGCTCCCCCGCCGCCGCCTGGATCCGGGCTTCGAGCTCGCCGCACTCCTTGGTCAGCTCGATGGCCAGTTCCCGGAGGAACTCGAGGTCCACCCGCACCCCGGCGTCCTCCATCCGGGACAGGACGCGCACAAGCGGCCGCTCGACGTTCTGGTACAGATCGACCAGATCACGGGCCGCCAGTCCCTCCTCCAGAACGCCGGCCAGCCGGGTGACGGCCACCGCCCGCCGCCCCGCCTCCTCCGCCGCCGCGGTGCCCTCGAAATCGAAGGTCCCGGACATCTCGGGGACACCCCGGGCCCCGGGGGTCCGGGCGCTCGTCGGGGTCACTTCCAGCGACAGGTACCGCCGGGCCAGGTCCTCCAGGACATAGCGGCCCTCGGCCGGGTCCAACAGGTAGGCGGCGACCGCCGTGTCGAGGTCGAGCGTCCGCACGTCCGCGCCGAAGCGGCGCAACCCGCGCATGAGCTCCTTCGCCCGGTGGGCCACCAGCGGCGGGCCGCCGGCGCCGACCAGTGCGGCCAGGGCCTCGGCCACCTCCGGGACGCCGAACAGCTCAGCGGGGACGTAGGCCACCGCCGGGGGTTCCTCCCCACTGCGGCCTCCGCGGCCGCCGCGGGCCACCGCCACCCCGAGCAGGTCGCTGCGGCCGGCGAGGCCGGCGAACCGTCCTTCGAGGACGTAGCGGACCCCCGCCTCCCGCACCGCCTGCAGGAGAGCAACGGCGGCGCCGGCCGTGTCGATGACCTCGACGTCGGCCTCCAGGGCGTCGACCTCGGGCACCGCGGCCGCCCCGCCCATGGCCCCCGGCAGCCGCGACAGGAGGGACCGGAAGGCAAGCTGGTTGAACAGGACCCGCACCGCCTCCTGATCCCAGGCCCCCTGCCGGAGGTCCGTGGGCTGAGCCGGGACGTCGACGTCGGTGAGCAGCCGGGACATCTGCCGGTTGAGCAGGACCCGTTCCTTCGCCTCGCCGAGATTCTGGCGTTGCTTCGGCGGCAGCTGGTCGAGGTGGTCGAAGATCGCTTCGAGGGTGTTGTACTTGGTCACCAGGTTGGCGGCGGTCTTCTCGCCGATGCCCGGCACCCCCGGGAGATTGTCACTCGGGTCCCCCCGGAGAGCGGCGTACTCCGTGTACTGGGCGGGCGTGACGCCGCACCGGGCGAAGATTCCGGCTTCGTCGTAGAGCACGTAGTCGGACACGCCGCGCCGGTTGTAGAGGACCTTGATGTGGGGGTCGGACACGAGCTGGTAGGCGTCGCGGTCCCCGGTGACGATGATGACGTCGATGCCCTCGGCGGCCGCCCGGGTGGCCAGGGTGGCGAGGACGTCGTCGGCCTCCACCCCTTCCACCTCGAGCACGGGCACGTGGAGGGCGTCGAGCACCTCCCGGATGAGTGGCATCTGGGCGGAGAAGAGGCTGGGAGTCTCTTTTCGGGTGCCCTTGTAGTCGGCGTCGAGCTCGTGCCGGAACGTGCGGACGGGCGTGTCGAAGGCGACCGCCAGATAGTCCGGCTGCTCGTCGGCCAGCAGTTTCACCAACATCGAGGTGAAGCCGTAGACGGCGTTGGTGACCGTGCCCTGCGGCGTGGCCAGGTCGGTGGGGAGGGCGTAGAAGGCTCGGTAAGCCAGCGAGTGCCCGTCGAGCAGCGCAAGAGTCGGCATACGACTGCATGCTAAACAAACGGCCGCAAATGACCGAAGGCCCTCGCCGGGGTGAGCGGGGGGCGCCCCATCCGGCGAAGGCCTATCGGTCTGAGGCGCTGGGACTCGCCTCCCGTTGGACCCCCTTGCATCAGGCGACCCTATGACACGATCTTAGGCGACCCTAACTACAGCCGTCAAGCCCCTTTTGCGAACCCGTAGGTACGATGGTGGTCATGTCTTCCGTGACGCATCCCCCGACTGACGAATATCTCGAGGCGATCCTCGAGTTGGAGGAAGAGGGCGCCCGCGTCATCCAGGCCCGCCTGGCCGACCGCCTCGGCGTCTCCGCGCCGTCCGTGTCCGAGATGGTCCGCCGGCTGAAGTCCGAGGGCTACCTCGAAATCGCCGCCGACCGCACGCTCAATCTCACCGTCAAGGGCCGCGACTGGGCCACCACCATCGTGCGGCGCCATCGCCTCGCCGAGCGCCTCCTGGTCGACCTGCTCGGCCTGCCCTGGCACCGGGCTCACATCGAGGCGTGCCGCTGGGAGCACGTCATCTCCTCCGAGGTCGAGGAGCTGATCGTGGCCAAGCTGGAGAACCCGCTGACGTGCCCGCACGGCAACCCGATCCCCGGAGCCGGCGCGCCCGAGTTGGACCTCGTCCCGCTCTCGTCCACCCAGGCCGGTGACGTCATCCGGCTGGAGCGGATCAGCGAGGAGCTGGAAATCGACAACGAGGCGCTCGTTTACCTCGACCACCACGGGTTCGTCCCCGGCGCCGAAGGCACCGTGTCCACCGTCGCCCCCGACCAGACGCGCGTCGTCACCCTCGACAGCACCACCATCGCCGTCGGCTCCGCCCTCGCCACCGCCCTCTTCGTTTCCCTGAAGTCGGCTTAGCGCCGCCGCGGCAACGTTGGCGCGGGGGGGCCCCTACGGAGGGCTCAGCGTCCCGTCAATGATGTCCTGGGCGATCTGGTGGACCTTGAGGCGGCGGTTCATGGCCTGGGTCTGGATGAACCGCCAGGCCTGCTGTTCGGTCAGGCCGTGGTTGTCCATCAGCTGACCTTTGGCCCGGTCGATCACCCGGCGGGCCTCGAGGCGCTCGGCCAGGTCTCCGACCTCACGTTCGAGGGCGACCAACTCGGCGAAGCGCCCGAGGGCCACTTCGATGGCCGGGATGAGGTCACTCTTCTGGAACGGCTTGACCAGGTAGGCCAGGGCACCTGCGTCCCTTGCCTGCTCGATGAGGTCCCGCTGGGAGAAGGCGGTGAGGATCAGCACCGCCGCCCGGCGCTCGGCGGCAATGTGACGGGCGGCGGTCAGGCCGTCCATGCCGGGCATCTTGATGTCAAGGATGGCCAGGTCGGGGTCCAGGTCCCGCACGAGATCGACGGCTTCGTCGCCACGGCCGGTCTCACCGACGACCTCGTAGCCCTCCTCCTCCAATAGTTCCTTGAGGTCGAGGCGGATGATGGCCTCGTCCTCGGCGATCACGACGCGCGTGGGACTCTTCAAACCTTCGCTCCGGTGCGATTAGGGCTGTGAAGACAGCTCGTTGGCCATCCGGTCGAGGAGGGCGTCCTGCTCGCCAAGTAGCTCTGCCTGGGTGCATTCCAGAGCCTGTCGGTGGCGGGCCATGGCCTCGGCGTGCCGGCGCGCCTCTCGCGCCTCCGCCTCGGCCAGCGGGGTTTCGGACACCAGGGCGCGCAGCCGCGCCTCCTCGCACTCCTCCTCGAGGAAGTGCTGTTGCTCGACGGCGACGGCGAGCTCAGCGCGCACGCGCTTGAGCCGTTCGGTCACGTCGACGAGGCGTCGCTGCAGGATCGACCGGGACATCTGGGCCAGTCTACAGAGCCGAACCACTCAGCTCGCCGCGTCCGGCCGCAGCACCCGGGGCCAACCCGCCGATTCCTCACCGAGCGGGGTCGCCGGCGGGGCGTCGAAGAGGTACTCGTCGAGGATCGACGCCCAGTCGTTGCCCGCTCCCAGCCGGGCGAACAGACCGCCCAGACCGACCTGGATGCGGGAGAGGATGAGCTGGTCACGGGGCAGAGTCATCTGGCGGATGACGTCGCCGTAGGGGCCGTCGAGGGCGAACATCGCCTCCACCGTGTCCCGCATGTACTCCCGGGTGTAGGTGAAGTACCGGTGTTCCACCAGCGGCAGCGCGCTCTGGCGGGCGAGGGCCACGATCTTCCGCCGGTCGATCTTGGCGTCCGGCCGGATCCAGCCGTGACGGACCAGGGCGTCGAACACGGCGTCGTCATCGCCGTCGCGCATGGCCACCACCCGGTCCCGCAGGCTGTCGACCTCTCCGGCGCCGAACCGCTTGACGAGCCCGAAGTCGAGGAACCAGATGCCGCCCGAGCCAGCACCCCGTTCACCGGTGAAGAAGTAGTTGCCGGGATGCGGGTCGGCATTGAACAGCAACAGACGGGCGATCGAGCCACAGAAGAACCGGAACAGCTGCTCAGCGGCCCGATCCCGCTCGGACTGGGGACCGTCGAGCAGGTCGTAGAACGAACGTCCGGACACCCATTCGGTCACCAGCACCCGCCGGGTGGAACGCTCGGCGTGGACCAGCGGGATGAAAATCCAGGGATGTCCCTCGTAGGCCGCCCGGAATTCCTCCTGGTTGGCCGCCTCGATGCGGTAGTCGAGCTCGTCACCCATCCGCTCCCGGAGTTCGCCGACCACCGGCTCCGGGTCGATCCCCGGCGCGAAGGCCCGCGCCGCGCTGTAGAGCAGGAAGGCGTTGTCGAGATCGGCCCGGATCGCCACGTCGACGCCCGGGTACTGCACCTTGACGGCGACGGGCGTGCCGTCGAAGAGGCGGGCGCGATGCACCTGACCGATCGACGCCGCCGCCACCGGCTCGGGCGAGAACTCGTAGAAGGCCCGTTCGGGCGGCTCGCCGAGCTCGGCGGTCACAACGTCGGCCACCAGGTGGGCGGCCATGGGCGGGGCCGACTGCTGCAGGCCCCGCAGGGCCTGCTGGTAGGCCTCGGGCAGGCTCTCGGCGACGATCGAGAGCATCTGCCCGAGCTTCATGATGGCGCCCTTCATCCCGCCGAGCAGCTCGAAGACCTGCTCGGCGGTGTGGAGGTGAAACTCGTCGAGATCCTCGACGGTCGCCTTGCCGCGGGTCCGGAGGCGGGCGAAGGCGAAGCCCCGGCGCAAGGCCAGGTACGCCACCCGCCGGCTGCGCCGGCCCCGCTCGACCAGCACCCTCACGCCGGACCGGCGGATCTCCCGGCCGACCACCACCGCGCCGGTGGCCGCCGTGGCGCCCAGGGCACTCCCGCCCAGCGCCAGCGCGATCCGGAGCCGGCGACGGGCTTTCATACCGGATCAGCCATACGGGATCAGCGGCGTCCCCGGAGAAACTTGATGACCTTCCGCTGGACCCACCAGGCCACCAACGCGCCGACCAGGGCCGGGAGCAGGCGCTTCACCACCGGGGCCCCGGCCGTGTCGAGCAGGTCCACCGGCTGGGCCGGCGTGTACTCCACCTGGCGGGTGCCGCTCGAGGGCGTGGTCTCGGTGGGCGGCTTCGCCTCCACGGCCGTGGTCGGACCGAGATCGCCGGACGGCTGACCGTTGGTCGGAGCCGACTCCGGCGCGGTCGTCGCGCCGGCGGAGAGCACGCTGGTCTCGAGGCACTGCACAAACTGGTTGAGGAGCTTGGCCGACACGTCGGCCAGTACGCCCCGGCCGAACTGGGCGGCCCGGCCGGTGATGGTCAGGTCGGTCACCACGCTGACGCGGGTGCCTTCACCTTCCGGCGTGAGCGTGGCCGTGATGGTCGCGTTGGCGTTGCCCTGACCCCGAGTGTCCCGCCCCTCGGCCCGCAACACCGCCCGGAGCTTCTCGTCGTCCCGCTCCACGAAGGTGGCCTTCCCCTTGTACTGGGCGGTGATCGGCCCGACCTTGACCTTGACGACGCCCCGATACTCCTCGCCCTCGATCTCCTGGAGTTCGGCTCCGGGCATGCAGGGGGCGATCCGCTCGACGTCGGTCAGCACCTTCCAGGCCTCGTCGGCGGAAACCCCGACCACAAACTCGTTGCTCAGCTCCATGGCGCTACCTCACTTCTCCGGCTGTCACGGGGCGGCCACCTTATCCCCGCCGGTTGGCGGTCAGCCGTGGATGGGCCCGTCGCCGTCCCGCAGGGACGGTGCATCGCGGCCGGTGCGGGCCGCGATGATCTCGGCGCAGATCGACACGGCCGTCTCTTCAGGCGTACGGGCGCCGATGTCGAGCCCCACCGGGGCCATCACCCGGGCGATACCCGCGTCGTCCACCCCGGCCTCGCGCAGACGCTCCACCCGCTTGTCGTGCGTGCGCCGGGATCCCATCGCCCCCAGGTACCCGGCCCGCGTGGCCAGCGCGGCCTGGATGGCGGGAACGTCGAACTTGGGATCGTGGGTGAGTACGCACACGGCGTCGCGGGGACCGAGTTCGCCTCCGACCTTGGCCAGGTAGCGGTCGGGCCACTCCGAGACCACCTCGTCGGCCATCGGGAACCGCGCCGGGGTGGCGAACACCGGCCGGGCGTCGCACACCGTCACCCGGTAACCGAGGAGCTTGCCGAGGCGGGCCAGGGCGGCGGTGAAATCGATGGCGCCGAAGATGACCATGCGGGGCGGAGGGGCGAAGGACTCGATGAAGACGGCCACGCCCTCCTCCCGGCGGGCCTCGCCGTGCAGGCCGTAGTGCCGGACGCCGGTGCGGCCGGCCTCCAGTTCGCCGAGCGCGTCCCGCTCGATGACCCGGTCGAGGTCGGCGTCCCCGAGCGTCCCGATGGGCGCTGTCCGACCCGCGGGCGAGCCCGGCCGCACGAGCAGCTTGGCCCCCGTGTTGGGCCCTTCGATGATCGTGGCCAGGGCGGCCGGTTCGCCGGTGCGGAGGACGGCGCGGATCCCGTCGTCGATCTCGCTGGGCGGATCGATGAAGATTTGGATGGTGCCGCCGCAGGTGAGCCCGACGGCGAACGCGTCGTCGTCGGCGATGCCGTAGGTGACAAGCTTGGGCTGGCCCTTCCGCAACACGGAGAGGCCCTCGGTGAGCACCGCCCCCTCGACGCAGCCGCCCGAGACCGAGCCGGCCACCTCACCGTCCTCGTTGACGGCCATGGCCGCCCCGGGATCGCGCGGCCCCGAACCGTCCATGTCCACGACGCGAGCCAGGGCCGAGCGCTTGCCCGCCGCCTGCCACCGCTCGATGTCGTCGAACAGCTCTCTCATTTCACCCTCACCGGGAGATCACCTCCGCTAGCCGCTGCAGTGAATCGAGGGAGTGACCCTCCACGAACTCATCAACGTACGGGAGGGCCGCGGCCATCCCGGCCGCCAGCGGGGCGTAACCGGGGGACGCCTTGAGCGGATTGACCCACACCAGCCGGTACGAGACACGGGCGAGCCGGGCCATCTGCTCGGCGAGGACGGCCGGGTCTCCCCGGTCCCATCCGTCGGACAGGATGACCACCACCGAGCCCCGAGCCATGCCGCGCACGCCCCAGGTGTCGTTGAAGACCCGCAGGCCCTCCCCGAGCCGCGTCCCGCCCGACCAGTCGGGTACGGCCCGAGCCGCCCGGGACAGGGCCGCGTCCGGGTCACGGGAGGACAGCTCCCGGGTGATGCGGGTCAGCCGGGTCCCCAGCGCGAACGCCTCGATCTGGCCGCGGCCGACCACCGCGGCGTGGAGGAACCGGACCAGCGCCCGGGAGTAGGGCTCCATCGAGCCGGACACGTCGCACAGGAGGACGACCCGCCGCGGACGGCTACCCGGCTGCGAGAAGGCCAGGCGGATCGGCTCCCCTCCAGACCGGAGCGAGTGCCGCACGGTGCGACGCAGGTCGGGGCGCCCGGCCCGGCGGGGCGACGGGCGCCACCGGCGCGAGC
>CAZCVW010000115.1:1359-9540 GCA_964502185.1 uncultured Burkholderiales bacterium | reverse complement strand
GCTGGGGGACGGCCGCCGCCACCCCGGGTTCCGGGCCGAGCGCGCCGAGGCGCTCGTCGAGGGCGGCGGCCACGTTGGCGATACCGGCCGGGGCGGCGACCGCCTCACCCGGGGCCTCGCCGTACTGGGTCACGAGGGCGGCCGGCGCCCGCTCGCACAGGCCCAGGCAGGGGCTCTCCAACCAGGTGGCCCCGGCGCCTGGAACTCCGACACCGGGAACGGGCGTGTTCGGCGGGCCGTAGCGCTCGGTGACGGCGTCGACCAGACCGCCGGATCCGGCCGTCCGACAGGCCAGGTCGACGCACACGTGGAGCACCCGGGGCGGGCGGGGCTCGAGCGAGAAGAGGGCGTAGAACGACGCCACTCCGTAGGCCTCGGCGGGGGCCACCGAGAGGCGCCGGCAGATCTCGTTCATGGCGCCCGGGCTGATCCATCCGACCCGGTCGTGGACGGCGTGGAGGGCGGGGAGGAGGAGATGCCGGCGGCCGCGGGCCTCATGCCCGCCGGCGGAGCCGCCCCGCAGGTCGTCGTGGACCGCCGGGCCGAGCACGGTGTCGAGGGCGGCCCGTTCGGCGTCGGTGCTCCGGGCGTCGGAGAGGTGTAGATCCACGGGTCAGCGGACGAGCTTGTCGATGCGGATGGCGCTGGCCTTGAACTCGGCCGTTCCCGACCGCGGGTCAGTGGCCTCGATCGTGAGCTGGTTGGTGTCCACCTCGTCGGGAAAGTGCATCGTCATGAAGGCGAGACCGGGCCGCAGACCCGTGTCGATGCGCACCGGCGCCTGCACCGCCCCGCGCCGCGACGACACCCGCACCTGCTCGCCCGGGACGAGCCCGAGTCGGGCGACGTCCCCGGGCGAGAGGTCGATCGTCTCGCCGAAGCGCAGCGGCGAGGAGTAGCCCCCCGACTGCACCCCGGTGTTGTAGGAGTCGAGGCGCCGGCCGGTGGTGAGGCGCAGGGGGAACTCGGGGGTGAGCTCATCGACGGGCAGCTCGTGCACGACGACCGAGAACGGCGCCGGCCGGCCCCGCTTCGCCGGGTCGTCCTCCCACAGGCGGCCGTGGAGGTAGGTCGGCTCCAGGCGGTCCTCCGAGTAGCTGGGCCATTGGATGCCGCCCAGCTCCTCGAGGCGCCGGTAGCTCATGCCGGCGTGCATGGGGGAGAGCGAGCGCACCTCCTCCCAGACCGCCTCCGCCGACTCGTACTTCCAGTCTTGGCCGAGGCGGCGGGCCAGCTCGAGGATGATCTCGATGTCGTCGCGGGCGCCGGGCGGACCGTCGAGCGCCTTGCGCACGCGCTGGACCCTGCGCTCGGAGTTCGTCACCGTGCCCTCCGACTCGCACCAGGCGGCGGTGGCGGGGAGGACGACGTCGGCCATCTCGGCCGTCTTCGTCAGGAAGATGTCCTGGACGACGAGATGGTCCAGCCCACCGAGGAGGTGGATGGCGTGGCTGATGTCGGCTTCGGACTGGGCGGGGTTCTCGCCCAGCACGTAGAGGGCCCGGAGGTCTCCCCGCTCCATGGCTGCGAACATCTCCGTCAGGTGCATGCCCTTGGTGGGCGGGATCGAGCGGCCCCAGGCCCGCTCGAAGCGGGCCCGCAGGTCGCTATCGGTGACGTCCTGGAAGCCGGGCAGATGACCGGGGATGGCGCCCATGTCGCCGCCGCCCTGGACGTTGTTCTGCCCCCGCAGGGGGTTCAGGCCGGAGCCGTAGCGGCCGACGTGGCCGCACAGCAGGGCCAGGTTGATCAGGGAGAGCACGTTGTCGACCGCGTTGTGGTGCTCGGTGATCCCGAGCGTCCAGCACAGCTGGGCCCGGTCGGCGCGGGCGTAGGCGTGGGCCAGCGCGGCGATCGCTTCGGCCGGCACGCCGGTCTCGGCCGCCCCGCGCTCGAGCGTCCACGGCTCGACCGAGGCCGCGTAGGCCTCGAAACCGGTGGTGGCCTGGCTGATGAAGCGGCGGTTCTCGAGGCCCTGGCTCAGGATTTCCCGGGCCACGGTGTTGGACAGGGCGATGTCGGTGCCCACGTCAAGGCCGAGCCAGGTGTCGGCCCACCGGGCCGACGGCGTGCGGCGGGGGTCGATCACGAAGAGGCGGGCGCCCCGGCGGACGGCCTTGAGCACGTGGTGGAAGAAGATCGGGTGGGTGTCCCGGGCGTTGCTGCCCCACAGGACGAGAACGTCCGTGTCGTCGACTTCCTTGTAGGAGCTGGTCCCGCCCCCGGCACCGAAGACTGTCGCCAGACCGACGACGCTCGGCGCGTGTCAGGTGCGGTTGCAGGAGTCGATGTTGTTGGATCCGACCGCCACCCGCATGAACTTCTGGGCGGTGAAGTTCACCTCGTTGGTGGCCTTGGAGCAGGAGAACATCCCGACGGCGGACGGTCCACCGGCGGCGACGGCCGCCCCCATCCCGGCGGCCGCCCGGTCGAGGGCCTCTTCCCACGAGGCCGGCCGCAGGCTGCCGTCCTCGCGGACCAGCGGCTCCGTCAGCCGCGTGTAAGAACCGTTGTGCTTCGCCCGTCCCATCTCTTCCCCTCGCCGCGTGTGACCGGACCCCAAGCGTAGTGTGCCGGCGCACCGCTGCGGCGCGCCGGCACACATGGGGGGATCGTAAGGACGTCCAGGGTACTGGACGTCGATCAACGTCTAGGACGTCGGATTTGTGGCCGGCAGGGCGTTCCCGACCGCGGTGGAAATGGGATCACACATGGGATGCCCAAAGCCACTGGGTGAACTGGCCGCCGGCGAGCCGTTGCCGACGTTGCTGGAAGGGAAGTCGTAGATGAGGTTGTCCTTGCCGGGCCCGCTCAGGCCGTTGGGCACGTGGTCCAAAGCGAGCGCGTCACGCGTCTTCCAGGCCACGATGTGGTCGGCGCAGGACGTGTCGCCACTGACGCCGACCGCTCCGACGATCGTCTCCGCACTGTAGAGCGCAAGACCGCCGCCGAAGACGTTCACGCCGCCGGATCGCTTCCCGATCATGGGGTCGTTCGGGGTGCCGTAGTCGACGGGGTTGCCCCCGAACCCGACCGCCGGGTCAACGGGATTGCTGAACTGCAACCCGAACAGGCTCCCCCCGGGCTGAACCGGCCAGTAGATGTTCCCACTGGCCAGCGCCAGACCCGGGAACAGGCCTCCCTTGCCAGGGGGAAGGCTGAAGGCAGCCGCAGTGTTGGCTTTTTGGGCCGAGATGACCCGGCTGCCGGGCCATTGATCGCCTCGGGCGTCGCCCGTGTAGGCGACGACACAGATGAATCCGTCTCGGTTCTCAACGGTTGCCCACATCTCGTTGGACAATCCGCCATTGGACTGGCGAGTCGCACCGGTCAGGGCGGCCCGGACTTCGTCGTGCGACGGCAAGCCGGAACAGTCGCCCGGCCCGGCAGGAAGCGACCCGGCGGCGCTCACCACATGGGCGGTCACCGCAGAGGCTCCCAGGATCGCCGCCACCGCCGCGACGCGGAGCCTCTTCCCCGCGAAGTGTCGTTTCATTGTTGTCACCTTTCTTGTTCGGGTGTTTTGGTTGCTTGGTCGGAAGAGTTCAATTGGTAAATGAGTTTCGGTGACTCGAAGGAATGAGCTTTGGCCTAGGCCGCGACCATGCCATGGGGATTGAGGACGTACTTCTTTGAGGCGCCCTGGTCGAAGTCCCGGTAGCCATTGGGAGCGTCGTCGAGGCCGACGACGACGGCATTGACGGCGTTGGCAATATGGGCCTTGTCGGCCAGGATCATGTTCATCAGCAGGCGGTTGTACCGCTTCACGGGGCACTGGCCGGTGGTGAACGAGTGGGACTTGGCCCAACCGAGCCCGATGCGGACACCCAGCTGGCCGATCTGGGCGTTCTCGTCGACCCCGCCGGGGTCCCCGGTGACGTAGAGGCCGGGAATACCGAGCGACGCTCCCGCCCGGGCGATGGTCATGATGTCGTTGAGGACCGTGGCCGGTGCCTCGCCGGCGTCGGGACCGTGGCCGCGGGCCTCGAAGCCGACGGCGTCCACCGCCGCGTCGACGACGGGCTCGCCGAGGATGTCCTCGATCATCTCCGACAGTTCCGCCTTCTCCCCGACGTCGACCGTCTCGCAGCCGAAGCTGCGGGCCTGGGCGAGGCGCTCGGGGATCAGGTCGCCGACGATGACCACCGAGGCCCCGAGCAGGTGCGCGGAGTAGGCGGCCGCCAGTCCGACGGGACCGCCGCCGGCCACGTAGACGGTGGAACCCGACGTCGTACCGGCCGTGTACGCCCCGTGGTAGCCGGTCGGGAAGATGTCGGAGAGCATGGTCAGGTCGGTGATCTTCTCGAGGGCCTGGTCCCGGTCGGGGAACTTGAGCAGGTTGAAGTCGGCGAAGGGCACCATCACGTACTCGGCCTGCCCGCCGACCCAGCCGCCCATGTCGACGTAGCCGTAGGCCGCGCCGGGACGGGCGGGGTTGACGTTCAGGCAGATGCCGGTCTTGCCCTCGTTGCACATGCGGCACCGTCCTCAGGCGATGTTGAAGGGCACGGAGCAGATGTCGCCGGGCTTGACGTAGAGCACGTCGTCGCCCACCTCGACGACCTCGCCGGTGATCTCGTGGCCGAGGCTCTGGCCGATGGGTGCGGTCGTCCGGCCGCGGACCATGTGCTGGTCGCTGCCGCAGATATTGCTGGCGACGATCTTCAGGATGACGGCGTGGGGAGCCTGCTTCTTCACACCCAGACCCCGCACGACGTCACTGGGAAGTTCGAGCTTCGGGTAGTCGATGCTTTCGACGCTGACCTTTCCTGGACCCTGGTACACGACGACGCGATTACCGGGCATGGGTGCGGCTCCTTTTGGTTCTCTGAGTGGGACGGTAAAGAAGGGGGGCTACGCCTTGACCGGGCGGGCGCCGGGCCGCTGGGCCTTCTCTTGGGCCTCGGTGGCGTCGTCCACGACGACCTCCCGGTCGCCGTCCTGCAGACCGTCCGAGCCGGGGCCCTCGACGGCCGCACCTATCTCGCGGGGCCGGGCCACGAGGTCGTAGACGAGGGCGGCTGTGGCGCCGCCGAGGAAGGGCCCGAGCCAGTACAGGGAGAAGTCCCCCCAGGGCGGGTCGCCGCCGAAGATGGCCCCGGCCAGGTAGGGCCCGAACGCGCGGGCCGGGTTGATCGCGGAGCCCGTCAGCGGCCCGACGACCAGGATGGCGAGGGCCACGGCCAGGCCGATCACCAGCCCGGCCAGTTCCTTGGGGCCCCGTGAGTCCACCGCGACGGCCATGATGGCGAACACCAGGATGAACGTGCCCAGCGCCTCGGCCAGCAGGCCGGACGCGTAGCTCACGTCGCTGCTGAGGGTCGTCGCCCCGACCGCGCCGAGGTCGACGGCGGCCTTGCCGAACATCCCCACGATGAGGACTCCGCCGGCCGCCGCCCCGAGCAACTGAGCACCCACGTAGGGCACGAACTCGCGCCAGCTGAAGCGGCGGGTCACCGCCAGCGTGAACGTCACCGCCGGGTTGATGTGCGCGCCCGATACCGCTCCGAAGCCGTAGATGACGACGGCGACCACGAGCCCGAACGCCAGCGCGATGAACCCGAGGCCTCCGTAGTCCAGTTCGCCGCCGCCCAGCCGGAGGGCGGCGACCACGGAGCCGGGACCGAACAGCACCAGGAGTGCGGTGCCCACAAACTCGGCCAGCAGCCGTCGATGCAAGGCGATCGACACGGTGACCCCCCAGGTATTTGAGGAAAAAGCGGCCCGCCAGAAAGTGAACTTTGGTTCGCGGATCTCCCTGGCCCGGTTAGGTCAATAACGCCTAACCTTCTGGTCAGGGAAGTTGACGGGGGGTATCATGCGCCCTTGCACCAGGACGACAAGAGGTGCGGTATGAATGGGCCCAAGAAAGTGACAAACGGCGGGGGATTTGCAACGGGCGGTACCGGTCGAACGGGCGTTGCGTCCGCCAATCCCCGGCGGCAACCGGACAGCAGTTTGAACGCGGCCCGGGAGCGCTTCCTGGCGGGCGAGGACGTGAGCCGGGGGGTCCGGCCGGAGATCCTGCTGTCCTGGTACCGCTGCCGGGACGACTACAAGGTCGACCCCTTCCGGGAGCGGGCGCCGTCGGCCCCGGTGGACGGGCCGGGGCATTCGTTCGACGACGACGTGGTGGTGGCCGAGCTCGGAGGGCTGGCCAAGTCGATCGAGCCCGATGTCGAGGCGATCGACGGGATCGTGGCCATCACCGACGGGAGGGGCCGGGTCCTGGCCGCCTGGGGGGACCGTCAGACCCTGGCCCAGGTCGACGACCTCAACCTCGCGCCCTGGTGCGCCTGGTCGGAGGAAGGCGCGGGCACCAACGGGATGGGCACCGCGCTCACCAGCGAGGGGGCCATCTTCATCCGCGGGGCGGAGCACTGGTGCTCCGGTTTCCAGGATCTGGAGTGCGCCGGGGTGGCGGTGCGCGACCCGGTCACGAACCAGCCGCTCGGCGCTCTCGACATATCGTCCAACCGCCGGCCCCTGCCCGACGCCGTGCTGACCTGGCTGAAGCGGGCGCAGCAGAAGATCGAGGCCGGTCTGCGCGAGCGGGCCATCCGTTCGTTCTGCGACCTCGTCACCGTGTACCGGGATTCGGAGCGGGAGGCGCGCGGGCCGCTGGCGGCGGTCGACAGTGGCGGGAGGCTGCTGCTCGCCAATGCGGAGGCGCAGCGCCTGTTCGGCGTGGCCCGTCCCGACCCGCCGCGCGAGCTGAAGCCCGATCTGCCCCAGCTGGCCGAGGCGGTCCGCAAGGCACTGGATCACGCCCGCCGTGATCGCCTCTGGGTCGGCGTGGCGCATATCTACGTGCCCTCGGTCGGCAGCAAGGTCCCGGTGGCCTTCCGGCCGGCCGAGCGCCGAAGTCACGCCGGGCCGATTGGTGGTCATTGGCGCGGGCCGGCCGTGTCTGAGGTGCGAGAAGCCGAACCCACGCCGGGCACGAAGATGTGTCCTCAAGGAGGCTCGATGAGCCCGTCGCCCGTTTCCACCGGCACGGTCCCGACCGACGCCGACTACGAAGCCCACCTGGCCCGCCTCAACCGCCTGTCGGTGGACAAGCACACCCACGCCTACGAGCTCGACTGGGACTCGCCCGAGTACGCTTTCGAACCGGCCGATCCCCGGCTCGAACTGCCCGTCTTCGATCCGCTGGCCCAGACCCTCTGGTACCGGTCGCAGCCGCCCGAGGTCCGCTCCCGCCTCGCTCTCTACCGCTACGCCGCCTGCATGAAGGTCGGCTGGCACTTCGAGAACCTGCTCCAGCGGGGCCTGCTCAAGTATGTGATGACGCTCCCCAACGGGGCGCCGGAGTTCCGCTACCTCCACCACGAGGTGATCGAGGAGTCGGAGCACACGCTGATGTTCCAGGAGTTCGTGAACCGCACGGGTCTGCCCGTGCGGGGCATGCCCCGGAGCCTGCGCCTCCTGGCCGAGGTGGTCGTCGTGCCCACGGCCCGCTGGTTCCCGGCCTTGTTCTTCCTCTTCGTGCTGGGCGGCGAGGACCCGGTCGACGACCTCCAGCGCCGGCAGTTGCGGGACCGGGACCCCATGCACCCGCTGGTGGAGAAGATCATGCGGGTCCACGTTTCGGAGGAGGCCCGCCACCTCTCCTTCGCCCGCAAGTACCTGACCCGGGAGGTCCCCAAGCTCGGCCGCCTGCGGCGGTTGCGGCTCCGGATCGCCGGCCCCGTGGTCATGGCCGTCATGGCCCGCGTCATGCTCTTCCCGCCGGGTGACATGGCCCGCCACTTCGACATCCCCGACGACGTGATGCGGGAGGCCATCCGCTCCCCCCAGGCGCTCGAGACGCTGGCCCACTCGGTGGCCAAGACCCGCCGGCTGTGGGTCGAGCTCGGCCTCGTCGGCCCCCTCACCCGCCGGCTGTGGAAGGCCGCTGGCCTGTGGGCCGACGACGCCGCCGACGATGAGGTCGAGGTGGTCGCGTGATGCGACAGCCCGTGCAGGCCGTCGTCGTCGGCAGCGGGTTCGCCGGCCTGGGCATGGCCGTCCGGTTGCGCCAAGCCGGACTCACCGACTTCGTCGACGCCCAGTACGTCATCAGCGCCACAGGGGCGCTCTCGGACCCGTCCATCCCCGCTCTGCCCGGCCTCGATTCCTTCGCTGGCAAGGCGTTCCACTCGTCGCGCTGGGACCACGACCACGACCTCACCGGCGAGC
>CAZCVW010000115.1:0-1259 GCA_964502185.1 uncultured Burkholderiales bacterium | reverse complement strand
GGCAAGGCGTTCCACTCGTCGCGCTGGGACCACGACCACGACCTCACCGGCGAGCGGGTCGCGGTCATCGGGACGGGCGCCTCGGCCATCCAGTTCGTGCCCCAGGTCCAGCCCGCCGTTGGGAAACTGCATGTGTTCCAGCGCACCCCGCCGTGGATCGTGCCCCGCTGGGACCGGGCCTTCAGCCGGGCGGAGCGCTGGCTGTTCCGCCACGTCCCGCCCGTCCAGCGCCTGGCCCGCACCGGCATCTACTGGGGCCGGGAAGGGTATGTCCTCGGCTTCGCCAAGAACCCCCGCTACATGAAAGTGGCCGAACGCCTGGCTCGGCGCCACCTGCACCGCCAGGTGCCCGATCCGGCCTTACGGGCCGAGCTGAGGCCGAACTACACCATCGGCTGCAAGCGGATCCTCATCTCCAACGACTACCTGCCCGCCCTCGGCCAGCCCAACGTGGAACTGGTCACCGACGGCATCGCCGAGGTCCGGGAGCACTCGATCGTGACCCGTGACCGCGTCGAGCGGCCGGTCGACACCATCATCTTCGGGACCGGCTTCCACGTCACCGACATCCCGGTGGCGGCCCGGATCCGGGGTCGGGGCGGGCTGGGCCTGGCCGACCACTGGGGCGAGGGTATGCACGCCCACCGCGGCACCACCGTCGCCGGATTCCCGAACCTGTTCGTGCTGGTCGGCCCCAACACCGGACTGGGCCACAGCTCTCAAGTCTTCATGATCGAGTCCCAGATCGCCTACGTGGTCGAGGCGCTCCGCCACGCCACGGCGGCCGGGGCGGCCACGTTGGAAGTGCGCCCGGAGGCCGAGGCGATCTGGAATGAGGAGATCCAGACGGCCATGGCCGGCACCGTGTGGACCTCGGGCGGCTGCGCCAGCTGGTATCTCGACGAGCACGGGCGCAACACGACGTTGTGGCCCGGCTTCACCTGGGACTTCCGCCGAAAGCTCCGCCGCTTCGACCCGGCTGCCTACACCTTCACCCTGCCGGCCGCCCCCCGACGCCGGGAGGCGGCCGAACGGGTGGGCTAGCGCCGCCACCGGCAATGTCCGGCTCCGTAGCCGGAGAGAGCGCTACCGGCTCAAAATGCAAAGGCGGCAAGAAGGAGGCGGGTTGGAGGGTCAACCGCCGCACCGCTCGCCGCCACCCAGGCCCCCTTCCTTGCGGCCTCTTGCTTCCCCCTGGCCGCACACGAATGCCGATACGAGCGGACGCAACGAGCGAACTTTGTGTGGCGAATTGCTAG
>CAZCVW010000114.1:0-9553 GCA_964502185.1 uncultured Burkholderiales bacterium | reverse complement strand
CTCGGCCTGCGCCTCCGCTTCGGCGGCTTCGGCGGCCTCCCGCAGCCGGGCCGACACGACGGCGGTGAAGCCGGCCAGGAAGGAGGCGGCGAAGGACCGGCCGTGTTCCGAGGAGGCCTTCCGGTCGGCGGCGGCGGCCAGGGCGACCTCGGCCTGGTGGCAGAGGCTGAAGGTCAGCGTCTCGGCCCACTCGACGTCGCCCGGGAAGCCGAAGACGACGAACCGGTAGGCGCCGTCACCATGGGCCGACCCCCGCTCGAAGTAGCCGGTGCAGCCCGTCCGCAGGGCCACGGCATGGGCCAGGTCGACCTTGCGCCGCCCGTACCGGCCGGGCATGACCCACGTCCGGGTGACGACGACTTCCCGGCGCTCCGCCGCCTCGTCGAGGAGGGCGGCGTCGATGGAGTGCTTCTGCTGCAGGGCGTGGGCCTTGGCGATGTACGCCCCGGCCGCTTCCTCGTGCCCCGACTCGGCCAGCGACTCGGCCGTGGCCAGCAACCCCTTGATCTTGCGGACGACATCCGAGCTCATCGGGAGCAGCCTAGGCAGGGGGTGTGACCGCCAGGATGCGATGCTGCACCTCGTGACCACGTCCATCAGCCAGAAGATCGCCGAGGAGCTCGGTGTCCGGGAGCGGCAGGTGACCGCCGCCGTCGAATTGCTCGACGGCGGAGCGACGGTGCCGTTCATCGCCCGCTACCGCAAGGAAGTGACCGGCACCCTCGACGACGCCCAGCTCCGCACGCTGGAGGAACGCCTCGGCTACCTGCGGGAACTCGAGGACCGGCGGGCGGCCATCCTCGAGTCCGTCCGGTCCCAGGGGAAGCTTGAGGCCGCCCTCGAGGCGCAGATCATGGCGGCCGACTCCAAGGCCCGCCTGGAGGACATCTACCTCCCCTTCAAGCCGAAGCGCCGGACCAAGGCCCAGATCGCCCGGGAGGCCGGGCTCGAGCCGCTGGCCAACCAGCTGCTCCTCGACGCGAGGCACGACCCGGCGCAGGCGGCCGCCGCATACGTCGATGCTGGGCCAACGGGATCAGGCAAGGGCGTGGCCGACGCCGCCGCCGCCCTCGAAGGCGCCCGGTCGATCCTGGTCGAGCGCTTCGGAGAGGACGCCGACCTCATCGGGACGCTGCGGGAGCGGATGTGGTCGAGGGGCCGGCTCACGTCCTCCGTCCGCAAGGACAAGGCGGAGGCGGGCGCCAAGTTCTCCGACTACTTCGACTTCGCCGAGCCGTTCGCGAAGCTACCGTCCCACCGCATCCTGGCCCTGTTCCGGGGCGAGAAGGAGGAGATCCTCGACCTCACGCTGGAGGCGGAGGTGGCCGAGCGGGGCTCGGCCGACTACGAGGCCCGCATCGCCCGCCGCTTCGGCATCGAGGACCGGGGCCGCCCCGGCGACGCCTGGTTGGCCGACACCGTCCACTGGGCGTGGCGGACCCGCGTCCTCGTCCACCTCGGCATCGACCTGCGGGCCCGGCTCAAGCAGGTGGCGGACGACGAGGCGGTGCGGGTCTTCGCTTCGAACCTGCGTGACCTGCTCCTCGCCGCCCCGGCTGGTGCCCGCCCCACCCTGGGCCTCGACCCGGGCTTCCGCACCGGCGTGAAGGTGGCCGTGGTCGACGCCACCGGCAAGGTCCTGTCCACCGAGACCATCTACCCGCACGAGCCCCGCCGGGACTGGGACGGGTCGATCCACACGCTGGCGCAGCTGGCCCGCCGCCACTCGGTCGAGCTGATCGCCATCGGCAACGGCACGGCGTCACGGGAGACCGACAAGCTGGCCGCCGACCTCATCAAGCTCCACCCCGATCTGGGCCTCACCAAGATCGTCGTGTCGGAGGCCGGCGCCTCGGTGTACTCCGCCTCGGCCTACGCCTCCAAAGAGCTCCCCGGCCTCGACGTGTCGCTGCGGGGCGCCGTCTCCATAGCCCGCCGGCTGCAGGACCCGCTGGCCGAGCTGGTCAAGATCGACCCCAAGTCGATCGGCGTCGGCCAGTACCAGCACGACCTGTCGGAGACGAAGCTGTCCCGGTCGCTCGACGCCGTGGTGGAGGACGCCGTGAACGCCGTCGGGGTAGACGTCAACACCGCCTCGCCGCCGCTGCTTACCCGGGTGTCGGGGATCGGCGAGGGGCTGGCCGAGAACATCGTCGGCCACCGCGACGCCAACGGCCCCTTCCGCTCGCGCCGGGCCTTGAAGGAGGTGCCCCGGCTCGGCCCCAAGGCCTTCGAGCAGTGCGCCGGCTTCCTGCGCATCCCGGGTGGCGACGACCCGCTCGACGCGTCGAGCGTCCACCCCGAGGCCTACCCCGTGGTGCGCCGCATCCTGAAGGCGACGGCCGGCGACATCCGGGCCCTGATTGGCAACACGCCGGTGCTGCGGTCGTTGAAGCCCGACGAGTTCGTGGACGAGGTGTTCGGCCTGCCCACCGTCACCGACATCCTGGCCGAGCTGGAAAAGCCGGGCCGTGACCCCCGTCCGGCGTTCAAGACGGCCACCTTCGCCGAGGGTGTCGAGAAGCTGGGCGACCTGACCCCGGGGATGATGCTGGAGGGCGTCGTCACCAACGTGGCCGCCTTCGGCGCCTTCGTCGACGTCGGCGTACACCAGGACGGGCTCGTCCACGTCTCGGCCATGGCCCGGACCTTCGTGAAGGACCCTCGCGACGTGGTGAAGCCGGGCGACGTGGTGCGGGTCAAGGTCATGGACGTCGACGTCGCCCGCAAGCGGATCTCGCTCAGCCTCCGGCTCGACGACGAGCCCGGTAGAGATCGCGCCGCAGGAGGATCTCGGCGAGGTGGTGGATCGCCTCGCGGTTGATGCTCACCCGCCACCCCGTTCTGCTCGCCCTCGCCGCCGCGGCCGCCGTGGGGTTCGGCGTCTACGGGCTCGTCGCCCGCGCATCGCTCACGATCCCCTACCTCGTCCTCGTCGTCGCCCTCGGGGCCGTGGTGCTGCGGCTCGACCGGAGCGTTGCCTTCAGCGAGGTCGTTGCCGTCGGCCTGACCGCCTGGGCCGTCGCCCACCTGGCCGGCGGGTTGATCGAGCTCGACGGCGACCGGGTGCTCTACAACGCCGTGCTGCTGCCCCATGTCCGCTACGACAACGTCGTCCACTTCGTCGGGTTCGGGGTGGCGGGGATCGCCGCCTGGGAGGCCTTCTCGCAGAGCACGCTGCGGGACGTCCGGCTCACGCCCCGGGCGGCGGCGCTGGTGGTGTGGCTCTTCGGGATGGGCGTCGGTGCCCTCAACGAGGTGGTCGAGTTCGGCATCTCGCAGGTCGTGGAGGAGTCGAACATCGGCGGGTACCTCAACACCGGGCGTGACCTCGTCGCCAACCTCCTGGGCGCCGCCGTCGGCGGGGTGATCGTGGCCCGCCGGGTGGCCGACCCCTGGGCCAGGAAAACTGTCGCCCCGGCCGATGAGTCCGCGCCCCCAGACCCGCCTCCGTCCCCAACCGACCTGTGATTCCCACGGAGGAGCCGGACCTCGGCTTCATGCAGGTCAGTGGCCGCACTCGCGGCCGTGGGCGAGGAGGCCGCCGCAGTCGCGGATGAACGGCATGTCGATGCGGTCGGCGAGGGCGTGGAGGGCGTCGGGGCGCATGGCGCCGCCGAAAGCGCCGAAGAGGGCGAGCGCCAGCGAGACCATCGCCAGCCAGGCGGCGAACTCTCTGAGTTGCGGCTTCACAGGGGGACGGTACGCCGGGACGGGGCCGCCCACCTGGGTTCGCAACGGTTCTCCATGGGATCTTCACAACGGGAGACCTCAATCAAACTTGAGGTAACCACTAGCCTGGTGGGCATGACCAAGATCCCGTTCGAGCTCGACGAGCTCACCGTCGGCCAGCTGTCCGCCCGCAGCGGCGTGGCCGTCTCAGCCCTGCACTTCTATGAAGCCAAAGGGCTGATCCGCAGCCGGCGCTCCTCCGGCAACCAGCGCCGGTACGACCGTGACGCCCTGCGGCGGGTCGCCTTCATCCGCATCGCCCAACGGCTCGGCATCTCGCTCGGCAACATCAAGACCGCGCTCGGCCGCCTGCCCGAGGAGCGCACCCCCACCGCCCGCGACTGGTCCCGCATCTCGGCCGCCTGGAAGGCCGAGCTCGACGCCCGCATCGCCGAACTCCGGCACCTGCGGGACGACCTGACCGACTGCATCGGCTGCGGCTGCCTGTCCCTCAACCGTTGCCGCCTCTACAACCCCGGCGACACGCTGGGGAACGAGGGGGCCGGGCCCCGCCGGATCTTCGCCGAGTCAGATGGGCTTCACCAACCCACCGTCGAAGACGGCCATCCTTAAGCGCTGGGCCTCGAAGCTCTGCCTGCAGAAGGCGGGCACGACCGCCGACGACATCGACGTGTGGGAGATCAACTAGGCGTTCGCCGGCCCGATCGTGTGGCCCGCCCCACCGGCGTCGACGCCCTGCGCCTCTGGGACGCCGTCGACACCATCGCCTCGATCCCCACCGTCTACGAGATCAAGCGCGGCCGCCCGTCCGAGGCCGAGATCTCCTGACCCGACACCGGTTTTGCGGTCACGAATGCCCAATTATTGGGCATTCGTGACCGCAGAAGGCGTGAGGGCTAGTGGTCCGCCCGCCTGTCGCTCAGGGGGCGTGGAACGGTTCGTCGCGGTGCACCTCGGAGAGCGGGAGCGGCTGGCCGTCCCGGGTCAGCCGAATCCCGAGCCCACCCTCCCGCCATCCGGAGCAGACGTTGACCATCCCTTCGCGACGGGCCAGGTTCTCGTCGGACGCCGCGGCTCCGCTCCGGCTCATCAGGTAGTTCGTCACCACCTGCTCGTTCCAGATGGCCAGCACCAGCGTGAGCAGGTGCGAGCACCCCTCCACACCGCCCAGGGCAGCGATGGCCCCGTCCCGGAACCCCCGGCTCAGCCTGAGCCCGACCAGCCGTTCGGCCGTCTCGGCCGCCGCCGGGCATTCGGGAAAGGGGAGCGCCCCGGGCGTCACATCGACCGAGACCACAGTCAGGTCGGGCGGCTCCGCCACCAGCCGGACGTCGTACTGGTGGATGTCCTCGCCGGCCCCGGTCGCCTCGTCGTACCAGCGGTCCCGCAGCCGGCCGGTGAAGAGGAACCGGCCGTCCACCACCGTCGACTCGATCGTGATCTCACGGCGGACGGTGCCCGGGTAATCCTCCGAAGAAAGCTCAGCCGGCCAGGTCAGCGGGGGACGTCCTTCCACGGCAGGTCCTTGTCGGCCCGGGGCTCGCCCGGCAGGCCCAGGACCCGTTCGCCGAGGATGTTGCGCAACACCTCGGAGGTGCCGCCCTCGATCGAGTTGGCCCGGGCCCGCAGGAAGAAGTGCTGCACGTCGCCGGAGTACAGGGCCGCCTGCTCGGGCCGGCGCATCTCGTAGCCGGCGGGGTACAGGGTGCCCTCGGCGCCCATGACGTCGATGCAGTACTCGCTGATCCTCTGGTTGAGCTCGGCAAAGGCCAGCTTGGCCACCGACCCTTCCGGGCCCGGTGTGCCAACCCGGCGCAGTTGCCCGGCCCGGAGATTGGTGAGGCGGGTGACTTCCGACTCGACCCACAGGCGCATCAGCCGGTCCCGCTCCACCGGCCCGCCCTGCCGGTCCCGGTAGGCCCGCACGGCCAACCCGATGGGGCCGCTGCCCATCGCGGCCGCCCCGGACCCGCCGATCGCCACCCGCTCGTTCATGAGCGTGGTCATCGCCACCCGCCAGCCGTCGCCGACGTCGCCGAGGCGCAGCTCGTCGGGAAGGCGGACGTCGGTCAGGTATACCTCGTTGAACTCGGCCTCGCCCGTGATCTGGCGCAGCGGCCGCACCTCCACGCCCGGCGCCTGCATGTCGCAGACGAAGTAGGTGAGGCCCCGGTGCTTCGGCACGTCGGGGTCGGTGCGGGCCACGAGCAGCCCCCAGCGGGCCATGTGGGCCAGCGTGGTCCACACTTTCTGGCCGTTGACGATCCACTCGTCGCCGTCCCGTACGGCCCGCGTCCCGAGCGCGGCCAGGTCGGACCCCGCCCCCGGCTCGGAGAACAGCTGGCACCAGATGTCTTCGCCCGTGTACAGCGGACGGAGGTACTTCTTGTGCTGCTCCGGCGGGCCGTGGGCCACCACGGTCGGGGCGGCCATGCCGAGCCCGATCGGGTTGTGGGCGAACGACGCCGCCGGTGCCCCGGCCGCGGCCAGCTCCACCTCGATGATCCGCTGGAGCATGGGGTCGCCGCCGAGGCCACCCGATCCCTCCGGGAAGTGCACCCAGGCCAGGCCGGCGTCGAACTTCGCCCCCAGGAAGGTGGCGGTGTCGACAGAGGACGGGTCACAGGTGGCCAGGAGGCTGGAAACCCGCCGGCGGATCTCCTCGGCATCTACCCCGGTGGCGGTCGTCGTCGTCATGGCGACGAATGTAGGCGAGGGCTCACCCGCCCTCGGATTCGGCGGCCATCCGGACCATCTCTTCGGGCGACACGTCCTTGACGTGAGTGGCGACGGACCAGCGGTGCCCGAACGGGTCCTCGAACTGCCCGGACCGGTCGCCGTAGAACTGGTCCTCGACGGGCCGCGGGGGAACGGCGCCGAGCTCGACCGCCCGGTGGTAGGTGGCATTTCACAGCCCTCATGGCCGACCAGGTTAGGCCCACCGGGCAGTACTGTCCGCCCCATGAGCGACGTCACCCTGGAGCCGGTCGCCGACATCACCTTGAGCGGCTGGGCCGAGTTCGACCGGGCCACCGGCGACGACCCCTACGCCCTCTACGCCGAGGTGCGCACCGGCGCGCCGGTGCGGCGCGTCCCCTTCGCCGGACGCCATGCCTGGCTCATCTCCGGCTACGACGAGGCCCGGCAGGCCCTCACCGATCCCCGCCTCGCCAAGGACCTTCACCGGGCCGAGGCGGCCAAGCCGGGGAGCGTGCTCCCCGGGCTGCTGCATCCGCTCACCGCCCACCACATGCTGAGCCAGGACCCGCCCGATCACACCCGGCTCCGCCAGCTGGTCTCCCGGGCGTTCGCGCCGCCCCGGATGGAGGCGCTTCGGCCCCGGGTGCAGGCCATCACCGACGAGCTGCTCGACGGCCTCGAACGTCAGGTGGCGGCGGAGCCGATCGACCTCGTCGCCAACTTCGCCTTTCCCTTGCCGATCATCGTGATCTGCGAGCTGCTCGGCGTGCCGACCGCCGACCGGGAGCAGCTGCGGGCCTGGTTCGTCCGGACGTTCGAGAATCCGTTGGTCCCGCCAGCACCCCGGCGGCGCGGGAGGCGGCCGACAGTCTGGCCACCTACTTCGCCGACCTCATGACGACCAAGCGGGCCGCACCGGCCGACGACATCTTCAGCCTGCTGTCCACCGAGTGCGACGGCGACCGGCTGACCGAGGTGGAGCTGATCTCCACCGCCTGGCTGCTGCTCATCGCCGGGCACGAGACGACCGTCAACCTGATCGGCAACGGCACCGTCGCCCTGCTGCGCAACCCGGAGCAACTCCACCGGCTACGGGCCGACCCCCGCCTCGTCCCGTCGGCCGTGGAGGAGTTCCTCCGCTACGACGGCCCCGTGCAGCACACCACCTTCCGCATGACCACCGCCCCCGTCGAGATCGGGGGTGTGGAGATACCGGCCAACGAGCAGGTCCACATCCTGATCGCCGGCGCCGACCGGGATCCGCACCGCTTCCCGGACCCCGACCGGCTCGACGTGGGCCGCACCGACAACCGGCACATCGCCTTCGGCCACGGCATCCATTTCTGCCTGGGCGCTCCGCTGGCCCGCCTCGAGGGCGACATCGCCTTCACCTCCCTGCTGGCCCGCTTCCCCCACCTGCGCCTGGCCGTCGGCCCGGGCGACCTCCACTGGACCTACCGGCTCGTCCTGCGGGGTCTGGACCAGCTCCCGGTCTACGTTTCTGATCCCGAATCGATCCACCAGGAGGAGGACCAGTGACCATCGCGGCCGGCGACAAGATCCCCGACTAGCTTTCCGGCTCCGGGAAGAACCGCTGCTCTCGCCGCGTTGGGAACGGGTATGACCCAATTGCCGGCTTTGCCCTTCCCTGTCCGAGACCTCGGTCTCCTGCTGGCCCGCCTCGGAGTGGGGATCGCCTTCGCCGTCCACGGGGGCCAGAAGCTCGACATGGGCCTCGACGCCGTCAGCGGCGGGATGGCGTCGTCCGGGGTTCCCTTCCCCCGAGCCAGCGCCCTGTTCGCCACCTCGGTCGAACTCGGCGGCGGTGCGCTCCTCGCCCTCGGGGCGGCCACCGCCCTGGCCGGCGTGCTCCTGGCCGTCTTGATGACGGGTGCCTTCGCCTTCGTCCACGCCGGGAACGGCGCCCTGGTGAAGGACGGCGGATGGGAACTGGTGGTCGCGCTGGGCGCGACCTGCCTCTTCATCGCCGCGGCGGGAGCCGGGCGGTTCAGCGTCGACCACCTCGTCACCCGGCTGCGGGGCGGCGGACGGGAGGACGTCGAGGTCGACGCCACCGGTCCGGACTTGGACGTGGACGTGGACGTGGACGTGCGCCAGGAGCGCAGCGCACTACGCGATTCGGCGCGCGACTGACCCGAGGACGGGCCGTAGCGACGCCGGACCGCAGGGACTCGTCACGCCCCTGAGTTCAGACTTGCAACCCAGAGGTACGATGATCGAGCGCCGAGTCCGGCACGGGCCGGAATCGCGCGCTGAGCCCCGTCGCGCGGCCCGAAGTCGGATGAGGTGCGAGAAGTGGACTTTCTCGAGATGGACAGCGGTAGCTGCTCGATCGCCCGGACGCTGGGGCTTCTGGGCGAGAAGTGGACCATCCTCGTGTTGCGCGACGCTTTCAGCGGCGCCCGCCGGTTCAGCGACTTCCAGGCCCATCTGGGCATTCCCCGACCCGTGCTGACCGACCGCCTGTCCACCCTGGTGGACGCCGGGATCCTCGTCCGGGTGCCCTATCAGGAGCCCGGCCAGCGGGCCCGGTCGGAGTACCGGCTGACCGAGCGCGGCCTCGAACTCCAGCCGGTCATGGTGGCCCTGGCCCAATGGGGCGACCGGCACCTGGCCGGCGAGGCCGGTGCGCCGGTGCTCTTCGAACACCGTGACTGCGGCGGGGCGGTGGAGGTCCGCCTGGCCTGCGACGCCGGGCACCTCCTGGACAACCCCCGGGAACTGAAGGTCCGCCCCGGCCCCGGCGCCCGCCGCCGCGCCGGCTGAGCCTCAGCGGCGGCTGAGCTTCGCGAGCAGAACCAGCGCTGGAACAGCACCTCGGGCGGTTAGTCGTTCACGGCGGGGGATTCTGCCCCACACGCGACGGACCGGCGCCCTTGGGGACGCCGGTTCGTCGCGCCGGTTCGTCGTGACAGTGGGGGAACTACGCCGCCTGGAGCACGGCCTCCGCCTCGCCGAGAGCGATGCGGAGCACCTCGGACACGTCCTTGGCCAGGTGGAAGGTCATGCCCTCCCGGACGGCCTCGGGCACGTCGTCGAGGTCGGGGCCGTTGCGGAACGGCAGGATGACCTCGGTCAGGCCGGCCCGGTGGGCGGCCAGCCCCTTCTGCTTGACGCCACCGATGGGCAGAACCCGTCC
>CAZCVW010000113.1:0-9562 GCA_964502185.1 uncultured Burkholderiales bacterium | reverse complement strand
GACCTTCATGAAAAGCTGCTGGCCTCAGGCGCCGGACGGCGCGGCCCGGCGGCCAGCCGGTGAACCGTCTGGTGAACCGACTGGTGAAACGACTGGGGTCCGGGTGGGCAGAGCCAGGGTCGCCCGGCCGGGCATCACGTCTTCGCCCCGCTGGTTGATGGCGGTCGTGGCCACATCGACGACGTGTTCGCCGGAGTCGTCGACGTACCTGGCCGTGACCACCCCGGCCAGGCGGACGACGTCCGAGTGGTACACGAACCGGCGGTACTCGGCGTAGGCCTGCTTGATCCAGCCGTGGTCGCCCATCCAGTTCGACAGCAGGTGCAGGTGCCAGCACTGGCGCTGGAAGCCGACGTCGTACTGCAGCGGCACGCCCATCGCGTTGGCCGCCGCCTTGTTGTAGTGCACGGCGTAGATCGGCTCGAGCGCCCCCGACACCGGGTCCCGGAAGGCCCAGGCCGGGTGGCGCCGGTAGTCCCGGAGCGCGACGGCGTGGGCCGTCAGCCGAGGGATCGGGGCGCCGCCGCCGGCCAGGAAGGCGACCTCGTCGTAGATGCACTCGGCCTCGATCCGGTCGCCCAGGCGGACGGGGGCCAGCAGCGACACGTCGGAGCAGGAGTGGAACGATCCGAGCCCCGGACAGCCCGGCCGTGCGGGCCGCCACCACCGCGTCGGTGGTCAGCACGACGGTGGCGCCGAGGCCGATGGCGTCGCCCTGGAGTGCGGTGACGATCGGGATCGGCATGTCGACGAGGGTGTTGAACAGCAACCGGCCCTCGTCCAGCGAAGCGATGCGGAAAGCGGTGTCCGCCCGGATCTGGAGCATGAAGTCGAAATCGCCCCCGGCGGAGAACACCTTGCCGGTCGAGGCGAGGACGAGGGCCCGCACGTCACCGTGGTGTCGCACCTCGAGCAAGGCGGCGATGAAGTCGCCGTGCAACGGAGCGTCGAACCGGTTGAGCACCTCCGGGCGGGTGAGGGTGATCTCGGCCACCGGGCCGTCGTAGGAGATGGACAGCGTGTCGCTCATGGTGTCATGCCGGCCAGCAGGGGGCCGGGATCGAAATAGTCGCGCCAGGCCACGATTTTTCCGTCCCGCACCTCCATGACCCCGCAGATCTGCGGTGTGAGGTTTTCGACGCCGTTGGAGTTGAAGTGGTGGTCGATCCGCTAGGAGAACACGAGCTCGCCGGCGGCGGCGATGCCCCGGATCTCCGCCGTGATCGACTGGATGTCGGTCACCGCCTGGATCCCGTCGATCAGACCGAGGGCGGCCGCCCTGCCCTCGCAGGGCGGGAGGCCGGAGTTCTCGTAGACGCACTTCTCGTCGAGGAGAGCTTCGTAGGAGCCCCGGAGCTGGGCGTAGCTCCCGCCCTCCCAGGCCTGGAAGAAGTCGCGCACCACGGCCAGGTTGTCCTGCTCGCTCATCCGAATTCCTTTCGCCTCAAGCACTGCCGAGCTTGGTCTTGGGCGGGGTCCACACGGCGGGGAGGGTCTCCCACCCCCGCATGAAGAAGGCATCGAGCCGCCGGGCCGGCCGGGCCGGGTCGAGCTGTAGATCGGGGAGCCGCTGGAACAGCGTGCGCACCGCGGTGCGCAGTTCCATGCGGCCCATGGCGCTGCCCACGCAGGCGTGGATGCCGAACCCGAACGACAGGTGGCGACGCAGCGCTTTCGGATCGCGCTGGATGGAGAACTCATCGGCATCGGGCAGGTAGTCCTTGTCCCGGTTGGCCGAGGCGTACATCACCCGCACCTTGGCGTCGTCCGGAATGGGGCACCCGGCGATCTCGGTGGCCTCCGTGGTGGTGCGGAGCGCCCGGCGCCGGTCGATCTCGGCCATGAAGTACTGCGACAGCTCCTGGAGAGCGGTGAAGGACTGCTCGTAGGACTCGGCGTTGCCCCCGAAGGCGGCGATGGTCTCGTCGGTCCACTTCACGAACAGCGCCCGGTCGCTCCGGGGGATCCCCAGCATCTCGCAGATCCCGCCCATGGCCACGGCGTTGGCGAACTCGGGGGCGAGGTCGGCCTCGCCCCGGCCGGCGAACCCGTCGATCAGCTCGTCCACCAGGGCCTGCACCTTGGGGGCGACCAGCTCCACGATCCGCGGACTGAAACCCTTGCCGACGATCCGGCGCTGACGGGTGTGGTGGGGCTCGTCGGCGTAGATGAGCATCCCGATACCGTCGAGGGAGACGAGGCGCTCCGGCCCGGGGCCCTGGTGGCTGGCGAAGAGGCGGCGTTCTGCAGCACCTCGACGCAGTCGTCGTAGCGCATCACCGACCAGAACTCGGTCGTCGGGCGGGCCACCAGCGGGTTGGCGTTCATGCGGCCCGCATCGACGGAGTCGAGCACGTGGTGATGGACCGGGCACTCCTGGCGGAGCTCCTCGTAGTACGGATACGGGTCGTTCCGCACCTCGTAGGAGTACGGGTCGTAGTCCAATGCGCCCCCTGATCCGGCCGACGGATTCAGGCTACCGGCCCGGCCACTAGCGAGCAAGCGCTCACTCTTCTCCGACAAGGACTTGGCCGTCCCGCTTGACGATGATGGCGAAGTTGGGGCACTGCCGGGCGATCTCGATCAGCTCGTCCTCGGAACGGGCGCCCGGGTCGAGGACCTCAGCCTGGCCGAGGTCGTTGAGCGTGAAGACGTCGGGAGCCAGGTAGACGCAGCGTTGCGCGCCCATGCACATCCCGTCGTCCACCCGGATCTCGAGGCTCATGGCTCCGGCCAGGTCGCCCGCAGCTCGCGCTTGAGCACCTTGCCGACCGAACTGAGCGGCAGCACCTCGTGCCTGATCCACCACCTGGTCGGGACCTCGAAGTGGGCCAGCCCGGCGGCGGCGTGGGCGGTGAGGTCGGCGACGGTGGGCTCGGCGCCCGGCCGGGCCACCACCACCGCCGCCACCTCCTCGCCCAGGTCCGGGTGGGGCAGGCCGATGACGGCCACCTCCACCACGTCGGCGTGGGAGAGCAGCCGGTCCTCCACGTGGGGGCTGGCCACGTTCTCGCCGCCCCGGATGACCACGTCCTTGGAGCGGTCGAGCACGTATAGGTGGCCGTCGGCGTCGATGCGGCCGACATCGCCGGTGTGGAGCCACCCGTCCGCGTCGACCGTCGGATCGTCGGGCAGCCCCCAGTAGCCGCTCATGACCTGCGGCGAGCGGGCCAGAATCTCGCCGACGCCCCCAGCGTAGGGCCCAGGGTCGGGCCCAGCGATCCGGAGCTCCACGACGGGCAGGGCCTTGCCCACCGAATGGGGCCGGGCGGCGTAGTCGTCGCCGGTGCCGGTGGTCAGCACCCCGCCCGACTCGGAGAGCCCGTAGGCGGTGCCGACCCCCTTGCGGGCTTGGGGAAAGGCAGCCCGGGCCCGGGCGACCAGCTCGGGCGCCACCGGCGATCCGCCCATCGTGATGGAACGGAGGCTGGAGGTGTCCCGCCGGTCCAGGTCGGGATGGTCGATGGCGCGCGCCACCATGGTGGGGACGCAGCCCCAGCGGGTCACCTGCTCCTCCTCGATGAGGCGGAGCACCTCGCCGGCGTCGAACCGCCCTTCCAGAAACAGGAGGGTCCCGCCGGTGAGCAGCGTGGTGAGCACCGTCTGCAGCCCACCGATGTGGAACAGAGGAACGGTCAGCAGACTCACGGACAGGGGGCCGGCAGGGTCGATGTCGGGCGGGAACCGCCGGGTGAGGGAGAGCAGGTTCTGCTGGTTGGCGATCACGGCCCGGTGCGAGAGCGTGGCGCCCTTGGGCGCCCCGGTGGTACCCGAGGTGAAGAGGATGACGGCCGGGTCGTCCTCCGAGACGGTCGCCAACACCGTTTCGGACTGGCCATCTGGGGCGGGGGGCCGTGCGTCGTCAACCAGTGGCTGGAGCTCGTCGAAGTCGAACGCCTCGACCCCGTCCGGCACCAGGTTGCGGCGCCGCTCGTCGACGAGAGCCACCCGCGGCTCGGCGGTGGCCAAGGCGTGCTCCACCTCGGCCGGACTCCACCAGGCGTTGCCGGGAACGGCGACGGCGCCGGCGCTCACCGTGGCCCAGAAGGCAACGATCCACTCCGGCCGGTTGGCGCCGAAGAGCAGCACCCGGTCGCCCGGCCCGACTCCCCTATCCCGCAGCCAATGCGCCACCTGGCGGACGGCCTGCTCGTGCTGGCCGAAGCTGATCCGGCGGGCGCCCTGCACCAGGTAGGTCCGGTCGGTGAATCGGCGGGCGTCGAGCAGCAGCTCCCCGGCGGACCGGCGCCGGTGGCAGTAGACCAGGCACGGGTGCCCTTCCACCACCGTCTGCTCTACCTCACTGCCCCAGAACGGTCCGGTCTCGATTCCTGTCGTCACACCCCGACTCTAGTATTGAGGAGTGTGTACTCGCTATTATGGCGGGATGGCAACGGCTGACACGACCGAGGCGAAGTCCCGACGGGCCCGCCGGTCCCCCGAGGAGGTGCGCCGGCTCCTGCTCGGCGCAGCCCGCGCGACCTTCGCGGCGAGCGGTTACGCCGGGGCCAGCACCCGCGAGATCGCCGAGCGGGCGGGCGTGTCGGAAGCCCTGTTGTTCCGGCACTTCGGCACCAAGGCGCAGCTGTTCCAGAAAGCGATCCTCGAGCCGTTCAACGAGTTCATCACCAACTACCTGGAGAACTGGCAGGCCCATTCCGACGGCCCGTTGCCGCCGGCCGAGGTGCCTTCCCGGGACTACGTCGCCGGCCTCTACGACCTGTTGCGGGAGCACCGGGAACTGGTGATGGCGCTGGTGACGGCCCACGCCTACGAGGTCGACGTCTCCAGCTCCGGCAACAGCGACATGCTCTCCGGGGCGCTGGACCGCCTCGAGCAGGTCGTCCAGGCCGAGGTGGAGCGCAGGGGTTTCACCGGCGTCGACATCCCGGTCACCATCCGTCTCGTGTTCGGGATGGTGATCTCCATGGCCGTGCTCGACGAATGGCTCTTCCCCTCCCAGAAGCGCCGCCCCGGCCGGGACCGGATCGTCAACGAGATGGTGGCCTACATGGTCCACGGCCTCGCCCACCGGGACGCCGTTCCCGCCGGCGCCACCGAGATTCAGCTGCCGTAAGACGCGTCTTGGCGGTCGCGCCGGCCCCACGTCGCGGCCGGGCCGGCGGGGAACTCCGCCGTCACCGGGTCGAGGCGGGTCCACTCGTAGACGACCGTCCGGCGGGCGATCTTCCAGACTGTCCCCGCACCCCCGGGGGCCCTGCGCTCCAGACGGTCGACGTAGCGGACGCCGACCGTCATGTCCATGGGCGTTCCGTCCTCGGCCGCGAAACGGTGCGTGCACAAGGCGTAGGCCTCGCTGGCCGCCACCTCCCCGTCCAGCGCGATCAGGACGTTGGTGATGTTGTGCATCGTCGACGTCATTCCCTCGAGCATCGGGGCGACCGTGGCGATGAACTCGTCCGGGCTGCCCCGGACGACGCCGTGGTCGTCCACGGCGTCGTCCCAGTAGCAGCTGCGCACGAGCTCCCAGTCGGCCCGGTCGACGCCCCGGCAGTACCGGTAGAGGAGTTCGGTGATCTCCTGCTTGGCCACCAGGTCATCGAGGTTCACCCCTCGATCTCCCCGATCACCGTTCCGACGGCGTAGACCTCGCCCGGGTCGACCTTGTGGCGGACGACCCCGCTGGCCGTCGCCTCGCAGTCGGTCTCGACCTTGTCGGTCTCGAGCCGGTAGAGCACGTCGCCGGCCTGCAGGGTGCCGAACAGCTCCTCGGACAGGAAAGCGGCGATCTCGGCCCCGAACCCGCTGCGGCGCACGGCCTGGTGGACCACGACGACACGGCGGGTCTTGGACGCCGACGCCAGCATCGCCTCGGCGTCCCACGGGACGATGGAGCGCAGGTCGAGGACCTCGACGTCGATCTCGCCTTCGAGCTCGGCGGCGGCGGGCGGGCGGCCGGTTCGCCGGCGGGGCGGGGTTCGGCTTCGACGGCAACTACCTGCAGACGAACCACTCGTTCTTCGCCTACCACACGTCCGGCGGCGAGCCGGGCGCCCCGTTCCTGGGACGCACGCCCACGCCCTACGGGCTGTCGGAGACGACCCTCGAACGGCTGCGCGGCTTCGGTCGTGGGCTGTTGCGGGCAGCAGCACGGTAAGCGCGACTCTTGACCAGGGGGTACCTCGATGAGTGACAACGTTGCGGTGGTGCGTGCGTTCCTCGGTTCGATCGACCAAGCGGTCACCCACAAGGACCCCGATGTCATCCAACGGCTGCTCGGCTGCTCTCGGAGAACATCCGGTACCGGAACCGTCCGCAGCGCCTGGTCGAGGGCCAGGAGGACTTCCTCAACTGGTTCATGGAGTTCATCGCCTGCGAGCACATGGCCTGCAATATCATCCGGGTGGCCGACGCCGGCGACGGCTGGGTGCTCACCGAGCGCGAAGACACCTGGACGATGAACGGCGTGAAGATGACCATCGGCCTGATGGGGTCCTTCGAGGTCCGTGATGGGCAGATCCACACCTGGATCGGCTACGTCTGCGACCGCGAGAAGTGGGAGGCCAGTGGCCAGATGCCGGAAGGTTTCTTCGCCCGGTGGGCGTCGGGCGAGGTCGTCTACGAGAAGGTCTGACCGGCGCGCTGATCCGTCCCTACGACGCGGGCTCGCCCCGATGGGCCAGACCGTGCACGAAGAGGGCCGTCATCTCGTTGACGATCCGCTGCCGTGAAGGCCGCCGTGTGCCCGGGGTGAAAAGCCATTCGTCGAGGAGGGCCACCGCCATGATCTGCCCGACGACCAGCCGGACGGTCATGGGAACGTCGAACGTGTAGCCCCGGGCTTCGCCTTCCAGCCGGGCCAGTTCCTCCAGTTCGGAGAGCAGCGCGCTCAGTGGCGACGCCCCCTCGAGTTCGCCGAGCGATTCGTAGGCCTGGGCCGCCACCAGGGCCATCACCAGTTCCCGGTTCTCGGTCACCAGGCGGTAGAGGCCGTCCACGAAGGCGTAGGAGACGGCTTCGGCGCTGTGGTCGGCGGGCGTCTGCGCCTTCCACTGTTCCACGTAGCGGCGGACGAAGGCCGTGATCGGATCGAGTACGGCCTTCTCGAACAGTTCGCCTTGTTGCCGAAGTGCCGGAACAGCAGCGCCTCCGACACGCCGGCCGTGAGGGCGATGTCCCGGGTGCTCGCCCCGGCGTAGCCCTTGGCCGCGAACAGTTTCCGGGCCGACGCGACCAGCAGCGAGCGCACCTGCTCCGGGGTGCGCCGGGTGGGCGCGGAGTTGTTCTGGCCCGAGGCGGGGGCGCTCTTTCCCGAGGCGGGAGCCGGCGACGAGGACTGAGGCACCTCGGCGATGGTAGTGGCTTGACCTGACCCGGCCCCGGCCATACCGTGGGAGTTAGCACACACTCCACAAGTCCGGACGAGAAACCCAGACGAGAACCGGAGCTGCCCCGTGATCGACTACGACCCGTTCGACAAGGCGGTCAAGCAGGATCCCCACTCCTGGTTCGACGAGATGCGGGCGAAGTGCCCCGTCCACCACCACCGCCTGCAGGGCGTGGACCTCAACCGGATCAACGCCAACCCATTGGTGGCCCGGCCTACCGACGAGTTCTGGACGGTGTTCCGCTACGAGGACTGCCTGAACATCCTCCAGGACGCCGCCCGCTTCTCGTCGAAGGAAGGCCCGGGGCCGGAGCGGCTCATGCTGCTCTGCACGCACCCGGAGGAGCGGGCCAAGCTCGAGGCGGACTGGTCTCGGCTCGACACCGCCGTCGAAGAGATCCTGCGCTACGACGCCCCCATCGAGGGCCTGTTCCGCACCACCACCGAGCCCGTCGAGATCGCCGGCTGCCCCATCCCGGCCGGCGCCAAGGTGCGGGTGATGTACGCCGCCGCCAACCACGACGACGCCCACTTCAAAGACGCCGGCGAGTTTCGCATCGACCGGGATCCGGTCGAGGTCCGCAAGCACCTGGCCTTCAGCCACGGGCCCCACGCCTGCATCGGCGCCTCCCTGGCCCGGGCCGAGATCGGCACGGGCCTCCGGACGCTCCTCCGCCGGCTGCCCGGTCTGGAGCTCGACCCGGCCCGGCCCCCCGTCCGCAACACCAGCATGTTCATCAACGGGTTCTCCAGCGTGCCCGTCGTCCGGGACCCGGCCCGGGCGCTCCCCGCCGGCCTCTAGTTCCATGCACGAGGAGCCCTGCCACAGGCTCAGCACGCCAGTAGCCCGCGGTCCATGGTGCGAGCACATACTGCGGCGTCACCGAGCTCCCGGCGGAACTCTCCAACGTCATCGATTCGGACTTCGTCTGTGACAACGCCGACTGCCATGCCTTCGGAGAGCGCGTCGAGTCCTAGCGGATCATCAATCGAGCTCGGCCAGCACCTCACCGATGATCTTCGTTGTCTGGTGAGCAGGGAGCGGATCGCCGCCTTCCGCCTCCGCGACCTCAGCGGCAAAGGCTTCTACTGCGTGAACACCACCGACGAGAACGTGGCGCAACGCTTCGCCGCTGGCTTCGGGATCGTCGAGCGCCTCCACCGCCGGCGCGACTGCATGACCGGATGAGGTCGCCACGACGTGCACAAGGGTCATGGCCTCCTGCCGGCCGGTTGCTGTCGAGACGACCGGTGCACGATCGGGGTTCTGCTGAAGGTCCCACTCGGCGAGCGCCTCGTCGTACCCACCTTCGCCCGGATGGAGCAGCCGGGTCGTGAGCGCCGCATTCGTCTGCGTCGCCTCGCCATCAGCACCGACGGACGAGGTATCCGCACTGTCATCGGTTTCGTGCCGCCGCTCCTGCCGCGCGGGAACGACGAGGGTGCCATCGGCGTTACGAACGATGTCCATGGGGCGGTTCTCCTTGGGTAGACGACGCCTGCACGACGCCGAAGACCTATTCCTACCCAGGCTGGCCGCCTGCGATGTCCTAAGGCTCCTGACCCTACGAGCTACCCGCCGCCGCCACGGGGGATACAGGACCAGAACCTCTACAAGCATTCTCCCTGGCACGTTCGCCTACCCCGCCACGTGATCGAACTCGCCGGCTGCACGCGACGGATCGCCGGCGAACCAGGCAACTGGACCTGGACCGGACCCGACCAGCCACCCGAGCCGACAACGGCCGACAACCCCTCCTCCAGTAACTCCGGCGCCGTCTCTCGGCGTCTCGCATGAAAGGCCGCTCGGAAACGGCGGCTACCGCATATCGCCGGTGGCGGCCCTAGGACCGCCAGAAGGCAACGAGCTTGGCGGTTACTTCCGACGGCGGTCGAGGAAGGCTTGCATCCGTTGCCGCTTGTCGTCGCTCTCGAAGAGCAGCGCCTGGGCGGCCACGTCGAAGGTGGTGGTGGCCGGACGGTTGGAGCGCAGGGCGAGCTTGGTGAGCTCGAGCGCCCGCCAGGAGCGGGTGGCGATGGTGTTGCCGAACTCGAGGGCGGCGTCCACAACGGCCTCGGGTTCGTGGACGGCGTCGACCAGGCCGGCGGCCCGGGCCTGCTCGGCGTCGAGCATCTCGCCGGCGTAGAGCATGCGGCGGGCCTGGGCCAGGCCGACCAGCTGGGCGAGGCGCCAGTTGCCGCCGGCGCCGGCCA
>CAZCVW010000112.1:0-9661 GCA_964502185.1 uncultured Burkholderiales bacterium | reverse complement strand
TACGCAACTTCGTAGTAGAGCTGATGATTGGCGACCTGCTCCATCATCTGCTCGAGCGCGGCGAAGAGCGCGGCGTTCGACCGCTCGTCGATCCTCTCGACGCCTATTGATTCACCGGCGGCGCTCGAAACCGGCAGCTCGTTCCCTATTCGGGCCACGTTCCCGTTTGCGTCGCACTGCACCTTGATGACCTCGTCGTCTACCCCCGATCTATCGATGCACACATAGCTCGAAACGCTGTCCGCCTCGACCAGTTGCCTGATGATCTCCTCCTGGAAGATCACGTCGCCATCTAACTTGATGAAGGATTCGCCCTGGAGGTGGTCTTTCGCCAGCATCAAGGAGTAGCCCGTGTTGGTCGTCTTGTACTTCTCGTTCGTCACGAACGCACAGTCCAGGAGCGGGAACGTACGTGCGACGTACTGCCGTATCTCTTCGTGCATATGCCCACAGACGATCACGAACGATCGGATCTCACAATTCATTAGTTTGCGGATCATCTGCTCAAGAGTGTTGCTGTCGCCGATCGGCAACAGCGACTTCGGCGTGTCATTGGTGAGGGGCTGCATGCGGTTGCCCATGCCCGCCAGCAAAATGACTGCTTTCATGACTAACCGCTTCCCCGGGTTATTTGCGCAGTGGATATGTGAGGGACTCCGGCTGGCTCATGAGCTGGCTACCGCGCTGTATGAGCCGAACCATGGCGATGGCCATCTGGCCTCCCGCGAAAAGCCAGCACCACAGATCGGGTCGACCCAGCAGTGCCGCCAGCGCGCCCAACGTGACGTGTTCGGCTTCGTCCAGTGCGAAGAAGGCGCGGTGCCGAAACCAGAGCCAGTTGAGTTGCTGACGGAAGGTCTTAGACTGAGCCTTCTGCGAATCGAGTTCGACGTACAAGTCGCGTCGGCGCGCGCTTGACTTGTCGAGGTAGTCCTTGTCCCTGCGAAGAGCACCAAATATTGTCTCGAGCTTGATGTAGTAGCGGAAAAGGAAGCCAAAGCACGACAAGAGCCCGAGCAAGAAGTAGTAGCTCTGACCAGTGAACCTGACGGCAGCAAGAGCCATCGCTACGTTGATAATGAGGATCTTCAGAACGTCGAGTGTTTTGTCGAGGTAGTCGCCGATCGCAGAGCTTTGGTTGGTGTACCGAGCTAGTTGACCATCCAGACAATCAAGGACGTACGACAACGGAAGTAGAAGGGCCGCCAACACGCTCCACCATCCGCCCACGACAATGAGCCCCACACCTATGCCATAGAGAACGAACGACGCCACGGTCACATGATTGGGGGTGAGGGCGGCGATCTTGCTGGCGTCCCGAAGGAGCTTGTTGGCGAGCCGCGGGTACCACAAGTCGCCCCAGTTGCTGAAGTAGTTCGGCTCGATCACAGAATCCAGAGGCGGATACTCACGAGAGAGCATGGGCGATGCTTCCGCTCGGTGCGGGGATAGGAGGTTTGTGCTCTGCCTCGGTAAATCGCCGCATGATCTTCCGCAACTGGCGCAATGCATCGCGCGTGTCGTGCTTGCGCAGTGCCCCGATGTGCCCGATCTGAAAGATCTTGCCTTTCAGCACGCCCTTGCCCTCGTAGACGACGATGCCCTCGGTCTGAAACTCCCGAGCGAGATACTCGAAAGTGAGATAGCTCGGAAGCGTGATGCAGGTTACGACGCTCGAAGTGTTGCTGTCGTAGTCGGCGTAATGCAAGTTCATTCGAGTCAGCTGCCTGCGGGTAAATTCGGCCCGGTCACGAATGACCTGACGAGAGCACTCTGTGCCTCGCTTGGTGATCTCTTTCAGTGAGGCATGCAATGACACGAAGACTTGCACCGCAGGCGTGTTCGGGGTTTGGGCGTGATCCCGCATAAACCGAAAATGCCGATGCAGATCTAGATAGTGACTCCGGGTGGAGGTGGACCTGTGTCGTTCAAGCACGCTCTTCTTGACGACCAAGATTCCAACGCCGGGCATCGCCGAAAGCCCCTTGCCTGACGCACCGACTAAGACATCGACGCCCCATTGCTCAAGAGAGATCACCTCGGCCCCGATGCTGCTGACGGCATCAACAGAGATCAGCGTCCCGTGACGATGAGCAAGCTGTGCCACTTCAGCGACAGGATTCATCATGCCGCTACTGGTCTCATGGTGGACAAGGGCAACTAGGTGGTAACGCTTCTGCCTGAGAGCTTCCTCGACCTTGCCGAGATCGATTTGCTCCTGCCATCGGAAAGGGAGCTGATCGACATCGTGGTTGTGCAGCTTCGCCACGTCGAAGAGCCGTTCACCAAATTCACCGTTGCTGATCACGAGGGTGGGGCCAACGGCGCCGATGCTCGACAGAATCGTTTCGTTCGCCGCTGTTCCGGATCCGGTGATGAAGGCGATCTCGTAGGGGCTTTCTTCGCTCTCGATTCCGACCAGCGGCTTCAGCATGGCCACGCTTTCCAGCAGCAGCGCGGAAAATACCGCCTCGCGATGGCCGATGGCTGTGTTGTTGACGGCGCGCTTAACCTGCCTGGAAAGCAGGACGGGCCCCGGGCAAAGCAATATAGGCCGAGGCTTTTTGCCAAAGGCCTTGAGTAGGTAGGACAACGAAGGTCCCTTCAGCGTTGAGATGACGGGTGGTGAAACTCCTACAGCGGTATAGATTTGTATGTTACTTCGGCCCGAGGTGTCCGCCTTCATCTTGCGTTCACCTGGTCGCCACCCGGGCGCCAGTTTCCTCGTCAGGACGGCTACCGCGAGGTCGTCAAGAGCGAGGACACGACCCTGCGCATGCCCGGCGAGTGCAGCTGGGGTGGTGAGGAGGACAGCGGCGACGACGGGAGCGAGGGCTGGCTGCCCGGGCCCGCCGAGAACTCGCCGGCCGCGTTCCTGCCCGTGCTGGGCCTCCTCAGCGCCCGCGTCGTCGGCGGAGCTCGTCGAGCTCGACCGCGACGCGCAGGTCTTTCGGTCGCCCGAGCGCCTGTTTCAAGGCTATAAGCCGGTCGAGCGACACGACGGGAATAGACACGCCGAAGGCGGAAACGCCTTCGGCGTCTTGCTGTAGCTCCTCATAGTTCCCGTAGGGCTCGAGGACGAAGAGCAGATCCACCGGCCCGGCTTCGCTCTGAAGCGACCAGGCGGTATGAGCCGAGAGTGTGCCCCCTGTACCGTCCCAACCTGTGCCGTCCCAGCCTGTATCCACCACATCGAGACCCCGTCCGACATCGCCTTCAACTACCGGGGTGTGGGCGAGGGCGGCATGATCGGTTCCCCCCCGGCCATCACCAACGCCATCGAGGATGCCTTGTCGCATCTCGGTGTCCGCATCACCGAGGAGCACCTGCCGCCGAGCCGCATCCTGGAGTTGGCGGGGGTTATCCCGCGCAGCTGACCGAGGCCGGCTGACTTGGCGTTGCCCAAGTTATTGGAGGAGCGGTAGTCGCCCAGAATGGCGTCCGCGTCGTCGCTCTCGCCCATCACCCGGGCGATGTCGAGCAGGGGAGCGCCCCCAGAAATGGACGCAGAAATGAGCCCAGAAACGGGCGCGCTGGAGTCGGCGACGGCGGTTGTGACCGTCTTGCCCACGTCGACCTCCCCTTCCGCCGTGCATTGTGGCTTGTGCGAACCGGGTTGGCGGTGTCCAAGCGGACGGAAAGCTCTGGCGGCCGCCACCCCGGGCCACTAAGAAGGGCCGGGTCCCTACGGAAGGAGACGGGATGGCGGCGGAACTGGAGGGGCGACGGGCGATCGTCACCGGGGGAGCCCAGGGGCTCGGGGAGGCCATCACGCGGCTCTTCGTCGAGCGGGGCGCCCAGGTGCTCATCGCCGATATCGACGAGGCGGGGGCGAAGTCGCGGGCCGACGAGCTCGGGGAGGCGGTCCGGGCGGTGCGCTGCGACGTTACCGACGCGGCCGATGTGCGGGCGGCCGTCGATGCGGCGGTGGCCGCCTTCGGGGGGCTCGACATCATGGTCAACAACGCCGGCATCGAGATCGTGAAGCCGCTGTTCGACCAGACCGAGGAGGAGTTCTCCCGGCTGATGGACATCAACGTCAAGGGCGTCTGGCTGGGCATGAAGCACGCCCTCCCGGCCCTGCCCAAGCCCGGCGGCGTCATCGTGAACATGGCGTCGGTCGCGGGCCTCGGCGGAGCGCCGCTGTTCGGGTCCTACTGCGCCTCCAAGGCGGGCGTGGTGCAACTGACCCGGGTGGCCGCCGTCGAGTTGCGGCCGGCCGGTATCCGGGTCAACTGCGTGTGCCCCGGGTTCGTCCAGACGGCGATGGTCGACCGCCTCAAGCCGGTGGTGGAGGCGGCCGTCGGCCTGCCCTTCGACGAGATCGCAGCACTCAAGCAGGGGCGCGTCGGCACCCCGCAGGAGGTGGCCGAGATGGTGGCGTTCCTGGCTTCCGATGACACGTCGTTCACCACGGGTGCGGCCTACGTGCTCGACGGCGGCCTCTCGGCGGGGCTGCTCTGATGGCCGCGCTCTTGGAGGGCAAGGTCGCCATTGTCACCGGGGCCGGACGGGGGATCGGCCGGGCCGTGGCCGAGGCCTACGGCGCCGAAGGCGCGGTGGTGGTTGTCTCCGACATCGACGAGGGCAGCGCCAAGCAGGTGGCCTCGGGCATCGCCGGCGCCAGCCACATCCCCTGCGACGTGCGGGACGAGCAGCAGGTGCAGGCCCTGGTCGAGCAGACGGTCGACCGCCACGGCGGCCTGCACGTGATGGTGCCCAACGCCGGCGTCGGCCGGCCCGTCCCGCTGCTGGCCATGGACTTGGCCGAGTGGCGCTCGGTGACGTCGGTGAACCTCGACGGCGTGTTCCTCTGCGTCCGCTACGCCGCGCCGGCCATCATCGCCTCCGGCGGCGGCGCCATCGTCACCATGTGCTCGATCACGGCTCAGGGCGGCACCCCGCTCATCGCCCACTACGCCGCGGCCAAAGCGGGCGTCATGTCCCTCACCCAGACGGCGGCCATCGAGTTCCGCGACCAGGGCGTGCGGGTCAACGCCATCCTTCCCGGCTTCGTCGGCACGGAGCTGGTGACGTCGGTCAAGGACGACTTCGAGCGCCTGCTCGGCCTGCCCGAAGGCGGCTTCGACGGGGTCATCGCCATGAAACAAGGTCGCTACGGCGAACCCGCCGAGGTGGCCCGCACCGCCGTGTTCCTGGCCTCCGACCGGTCCAGCTTCTCGACCGGCAGCGCCTTCGTGATCGACGGCGGCTGCCGGGCCTCGCTGCTCTGACGCGCCTGACTCCGAAACCTGCCCCCGGATCGGGTCGCGAGAAGGCTGCGACCGAGCGGCCACCCGGGGGGGAGTGGATGAACGTCACGTCGCAGCCTGTTTCGCTGGCAGCTTGTTACCCGGGCCCGACGGCTTCCAAACCTTTTTTCAAGAGCTGCAGGACAGCCCGGACCGCAGTCACGCGGTAGCCAGCGCCACCGCCACGGCGGCGGCCACCCGGGCGTTGTCGGCCACCAGGGCGACATTGGCGGCCACGGTGCGGCCGCCGGTCCCGGCCGCCAACCGTTGGAGGACGAACGGCGTGACCGCCCCGCCCGCGACGCCGGCCGCCTCGGCCTCGGCCAGCGCGGACTCAACCAGAGGCTCCACCTCCTCGATGGGCACCTCATCGGCTTCGGGGACGGGGGAGGCGATGAGGATGCCGCCCCGGTAGCCGAGGCCCCGGGCGGCGGTGACCACGGCGGCCGCCTCGGCCGCCGAGTCCACCCGGTGGGGGACGGGCAGTCCGCTGCGCCGCGAGTAGAAGGCGGGGAACTCGTCGGTGCCGAGGCCGATCACCGGAACGCCCAGGGTCTCCAGCCGCTCCAGCGTCACGGCCAGTTCCAGGAAGGACTTGGCCCCGGCGCAGATCGTCACCACGGGATGCCGCGCCAGGGCGGGAAGATCGGCGCTCTCGTCGCCGCTGCGGGCCCAGTCGCGATGCACACCGCCGATCGCCCCGGTGGCGAAGACCGTGATCCCGGCGGCGGCGGCGAGGGCGACGGAGGCGGACACGGTCGTACCCGCCGCCGGCCACCGCTGGGCCACCGCCACGGGCAGGTCACGTTCGCCCGCCTTGCGACTGGCGGCGAGGACGGCCGGGAACTCCGACTCGTCAACGCCGACCCGGGCGACACCGTCGAGGACGGCGGTGAGGGCGGGGACAGCCCCGGCCGCTCTCACCGCCTCCAGGGATCGCCGCAGCGCCTCGGCGCCGGCCGGGTCGGGGAGGCCGAGACGGGAGAAGACGGTGGATTCGAGAGCCACGACGGGCCGTCCGGCGGCGAGGGCCGCCTCCACTTCAGGGGCAATGCGGACGGGGCCCGGACGCAGGGGATTAGCCATGCCGCCACGCTATGGCGTCGCGGCCCGTCATCGGGGAAGATGCGCGACGACGAGGTCACCGACGTCCAGATCGCCGGCTTCCTCGTCGCCCTCCTCATGAAGGGCCCCACCGTCGACGAGGTGGCCGCCATCGCCCGGGCCATGCGGGCCAACTGCGTGCAGATCGAACCGAAGGTCGACGGCAACCTCACCGACATGTGCGGCACCGGCGGCGGCCTCACCACCTTCAACGTCAGCTCGGCCAACGCCATCCTCACGGCGGCGGCCGGAGTTCCGGTGGCCAAGCATGGCAGCCGGTCGATCTCGGCTGAGTCAGGTCAGGCGGGGACCTACGGCGACCGCCAGGCGGGGGTGGCGGCGCAGCCAGGTGACGGGCCAGGCGGGATCCTCGTGGCCGCGCCGGAGGTGTTCGAGGGCTGCGCCCTTGCCGGGCCCGTCGGCCACCACGAGCACCGCGGAGGCGGCGAGGAAGGTGGCCACCCCCATGGTCAGGGCGGACCGGGCGGGCTCGATGCCCTCCAGCCGGTGCAGGTTGGCCGGGTGGAGGTCGACGACCCGGGTGGCGGCCTGCGCCAGCGTCGGGGACTGGTTGAACCCGATGTGGCCGTCCGGCCCCATCCCGAGGACCGCCACGGCCAGGCCCTCGTCGCGCACGCGGGCATCGAGCTCGGCCGCCCGGCGTCCGAGGTCCCCCGAGACGTCCACGGGCGCAACCAGGCCTCGTAGGCCAAGAGGGAGGGCGGCGGCGAGGCGGTAGGCGAAGCGCCGGGTCGGATCGGCGGGAGGCGGCACCAACTCGTCGACAGGAGTGATGGCACGCCCCGCCCACCCCGGATTGTCCGGGTCGAGGCCGGCGTAGAGGGGGAGCGTGCTCTCGCCCACGGCGAGGGCCACGAAGTGGCCCGGGGCCCACGCCAGGGCGTCGTGGATGAAGGCGCAGACCATCCCGCGCAGGGAAACGTCGTCGGCGTGGCGGACCAGGTGGAGCGCGTCCATCGTCCACCATCCTTGCCGCCGGACCGGCAGCGCGGGCGGAACCCGAACAGTGGTCACCCCGAGGGGACCGGGCTGGACGATGTAGATCCCGCTCTGATCGGGAGGGATGGCGTCGGGTGTGTTCGTGTACGCGCCGTTCCCGTCAGCGGCGATGTTGGTGGCCCGTGGACCTTGAGCCCCTTCGGAACTCAGTCGCCCGGTGCTGGCGTCGGCGCAGTACAGGCCTCGCTCCCACTCCGCGGCCCACATAGTCCTGCTACCCACCGCGGACACGACGACATCGAGGTCGGCCGTAGATGGTGGTGAGCCGGCCTGTACACCGGAAGTGGCGGAACTAGGGTCCGGGCCCATGAGCGATACAGCCATCGACATCGCCGCCATCGAGGCCGCCCGGCAGGCCATCAAGGAGCGGTACCTGCGGCCGGCGGGGGAGCGGCCGGCCTCGTCGGCTCGGGGCATCCACCACGTGGCGCTGCTGTCCGCCGACGTCGAGCGGACGGTGCGCTTCTACCAGGAGCTGCTCGAGTTCCCGCTGACCGAGATCTTCGAGAACCGTGACTACCGGGGGTCGAACCACTTCTTCTTCGATCTCGGCCACGGCAACCTCCTGGCCTTCTTCGACTTCCCCGGCCTCGACCTCGGGCCTTACGCGGAGGTCCTGGGCGGCCTGCACCACATCGCCATCTCGGTCGAGCCCGAGCGGTGGCAGCACCTGAAGGCCAAGCTGGAAGCGGTCGGCGTGCCGCTCCACGAGGAGAGCGGGACGTCCATCTACATGACGGATCCGGACGGGGCCCGGGTCGAACTCATCGCCGACCCGCTGTTGTCGATGTACGGGCATGAGGTCGGTTGAGGCCGGAATAGGCGCCGGTTACTAGTAGTTGAACATTAAAGTAACCCGGCGGAAAGTAACCCGGCGGCACGAAGGAGTACCCCCATGACGACCGCACTGCAACCCAACATCGACATCCGTCGCGCCGACGAGCGGTTCAAGTCCAAGTACGGCTGGCTCGACTCGAAGCACTCGTTCTCGTTCAGCCGCCACTACGACCCGGACAACACCCACCATGGCTTGCTGCTCGTGAACAACGACGACCTCGTCGCGCCGGGCACGGGGTTCGAGACCCATCCCCATCAGGACATGGAGATCGTGACCTGGGTCATGCAGGGGTCGCTGGTCCACCAGGACTCGACGGGGCACTCCGGGGTGATCTACCCGGGCCTGGCCCAGCGGATGAGCGCGGGTACCGGCATCATGCACTCGGAGAAGAACGACTCGTGGAAGCTGCAGGGTGGCCTGCCCCACGAGGACCCCGTCCACTTCGTGCAGATGTGGGTCGTGCCCGACGAGGCCCGGATCACGCCCGGCTACGAGCAGTTGGAGATCGACGACGAGCTGCTCCGCGGCGGGCTCGTCCCGGTGGCGTCAGGGATGGCCAAGCACGATGGCGGCTCCGCCGTGCGGATCAAGAACCGTTACGCGGCCTTGTACGCGGCCCGGCTTCAGCCCGGAGGCTCCGTTGAACTGCCGGAGGCTCCTTACCTGCACCTGTTCGTCCCCCGCGGCCGCGTCACGCTCGAAGGGGCCGGCCCGCTGGCCGAGGGCGACGCCGTGCGCTTCACCGCCACCGGCGCCCAGTTGGTCACGGCCACGGAACCGGCCGAGATCCTGGTGTGGGAGATGCACACCGGACTCGCCGCCTAGCCCCTGATCGTCGCAGGCTGGGAGCAGCCCCTAGCCTGGCTGCGTGCTCACGGGTTCCGGACTTTCCAAAGCGCACGGCCAGCGCGCGCTGTTCAGCGATGTCACCGTCACCCTCAGCCCGGGTCGCCGGGTCGCCTTGGTGGGCGGGAACGGCACCGGCAAGACGACGCTGCTGGAGATCCTCGCCGGTCTCCAGCCGCCGGACACCGGGACCGTTTCCCGCCCGTCCGGCCTGACGTTCGCCTACCTGCCCCAGGACCGCACCGAGGCGCCGGACGGCACCGCGCTGGACGAGGCGCTGCGGGGCGCGGGGAACGTCACCGGCCTTGCCGAGCGCATCGAGAAGCTGCACGATCAGGTCGCCACCACAACGGGCGCCGAGCACGACCGGCTCCTGGCCGAGTTGGGGGACGCCCAGACCGCCTTCGAGCAGATGGGCGGCTACGCCATCGAGGCGGAGGCGCACCGGGTGCTGGCCGGCCTCGGCTTCACCGCCGCCGACCGGGAGCGTCCGCTGCGGGAGCTGTCGGGCGGATGGCGCATGCGGGCCGCCCTGGCCCGGATCCTGGTGGCCAAGCCGGACGTGCTGCTGCTCGACGAACCGACCAACCACCTCGACGTC
>CAZCVW010000111.1:0-9673 GCA_964502185.1 uncultured Burkholderiales bacterium | reverse complement strand
ACCCGGCCCGCCGCGCCGGCCACCGGACGGCCACGCTGGCCGCCAACCTGTCCCGCCTCTGCGCCGTCGTGGAAGCAGCCGGCGTCGTCGTCGTCGCCGGCCACGCGTCCTGGACGGTCGCCCGCGCCGAGCGCCGTCCCGCCTGCTTCGTGGCGGTGCAGGGCGGCAACGCCTTCGACGACCTCGACGACCTCGGACGGGTGATGGCGGCCGGCGCCCCCGTCAGCCGAGTGACGCTCGTCCACCTGACCGACTCGGCGGTGGGCGCCACCAGTTCGCCCCTCGGGCGCTCCCGGGGCAAGGCGGGCCTGACCGAACACGGCCGGAACCTCGTCGCCTCCCTCAACCAACACCGGGTGCTCGTCGACCTGGCCCACGTCAGCCGTCCGGGCTTCTGGGACGCCATCGCCGCCCACGACCCGGCGCTGCCGCCCATCGTCTCCCACACCGGCCTGGGCGGCGTGCGCCCGTCGTGGCGCAACCTCGACGACGACCAGGTGCGGGCCATCGCGGAGCGGGGCGGCGTCGTCGGCGTCATGTACCACTGCGGCTTCCTGGGCCGGCCGAGCTGGCGGGTGCGGGCGGAAACCGTCGTCCGCCACCTCGAACACGCCGTCAACGTCGGGGGCGAAGAGGTCGCCGCCCTCGGCAGCGACTGGGACGGCATGATCGTCCCCCCCAAGGACTTCCGCACCGTCTCCGACCTGCCCGTCCTCGTCGACTGCATGCTCGCCCGCGGCTTCTCCGAAGCCCGCATCCACCGCATCCTCGGCGGCAACTACCTCCGGGTCGTGCAGGCCGTCAGACCCGCATCCTGATCCGCTGCTCTCCCGGACGGTCGCCGGGGGCGGCGGGCGGATGGCCGCGCTCGGCTCGGCGGAGGAGGCGGAGGATGTGCTGGCCGAGGACGTCGAGGTCGGTGGAGGCGAACTGCTCGCCGCCGAAGCGGGCGACGGACTCGGCCTGGCGCTTCAGGATGCGGGCGTCCTGGCCCAGGATCACACGGGCGATGGGCGGCACCACCGCCTGGACGAGGGCGTGCGGGACCCGGAGCGAGAAGGTCACGGCGGCGTGGAGCAGAGTCTCGGTCGGCGTCACCGGTGTGTAGGCGGAGGTGACCAGCAGGTGGTTGCTCTCCAGGCCGTACTCCACCTCGGCGATGGACGGCATCACGAACCGGTCGACGTGGGTCACGACCCCGCCGCCGGGGGCGAGGATCCGGCCGGCCAGGCCCGGCGGACGGGGCTCGCCGAGATACTCGGCCTCCACGCCGGTGTCGGTGTGGCGGACCACCACCTCGATCTCCACGGGCTCCCGTCCGCCTCGGAAGAGGCCGCCGTGGAGGAAGGCGGTGTGGGGCACGTCAAGGGTGTTTTCCAGGGCGGCGTGGACGGTGCCCTGGAGGGTGAAGGACCGGCGCACGGTCGAGTAGCCGGGGGCGCCCACCTTCGGGAAGCGGAACGGCCCAGGCTCCGCCCCGCCAAGTTGATCATGTGGGGCGCTCAGGTCGGGGAACACCCACACGAAGCCGTCGCGCTCGACGGTCGGGAAGGCATCGACGGCCCTGGCCCGCCGGTCGGGGTTTTCGCCACACAGGCCGGGGACGGCCCGGCAGGTTCCCGAGCCGTCGAAGCTCCAACCGTGGTAGCGGCACTGCAGCAGTCCGTCGTGCACCCGTCCGAGCGACAAGGGCACGTTGCGGTGCGGGCAGCGATCCAGGACGGTGGCCGCCCGTCCGGAGGAACCGTCCCGGAACAGCGCCACCGGCGTCCCGAGAAGGGTGCGGGACAGCGGCCGGCCCCGCTTCAGGTCGTCGGACAGGCAGGCGACGTACCAGAAGCGGGGCAGGTGAACGGCCGACGTGCGGCCAACGCTTTGGTCCGGGCCTCCCATTCGGCCGAAACTACCCGGGGTTTGCCGAACGGCCGAAAAGCGGTACGACCGATGCGTGCCCATAGTGAACCGCGTCCTCGATCCCGAACCGGTACTGACTCTCGAGGACTACCGCGCCGCCGGTGGAGGCCGGGGCCTCGAGGCCGCTCGCCGCTTGGGGTTGGAAGCGACCATCGAGGAGATCGAGGCCTCCGGCTTGCGGGGCCGGGGCGGCGCCGGGTTCCCCACCGGCCGGAAGTGGCGCACGGTGGCCGAGAACGCGTCGCCGACGATCAGTTCCACCGTGGTGGTGAACGCCTCCGAGGGTGAGCCCGGGTCGTTCAAGGACCGGGCCATCCTGCGGGCGAACCCGTTCCGGGTGCTGGAGGGCGCACTCATCGCCGCCTTCGCCACCGGCGCCAACGAGGTGGTGCTCGCCCTCAAGGCGTCGTTCCACCCCGAACTGGGCCGACTCCGCTCCGCCATCGAGGAGATCGAGGCCGCCGGCTGGACCGAGGGCGTCAAGTTCACGGTGGTGGAAGGCCCGGCGGAATACCTCTACGGCGAGGAGACCGCCCTGCTCGAGGTCGTCAACGGCCGGGCTCCATTCCCCCGCATCGCCCCGCCCTACCGGCACGGCGCCGACGTGACGCCGGTCTCTCCGGGGGGCACACCCGAACCCCCGGGCGACGGCGATGCCGAGGTGACCACCGTGGCCGAGACAGCCATGGCCGGTCCGGGTGCGAACACTCCGGCGGCGCCGACGCTCGTGAACAACGCCGAGACGCTGGCCAACGTGCCCCTCATCCTGGCCGACGGCCCCGAGTGGTACCGGTCGGTGGGGACCGACGAATCACCGGGCACCGTCGTGTGCACGGTCACCGGCCACACCCGCCGCCACGGCGTCGGCGAGTTCCCCATGGGAACGCCCCTGTCCGAGGTGATCGAGACCCTCGGGGGCGGGCCCGAGTCGGGCGGACGGATCACCGGGGTCATGTCCGGCGTGGCCAACGCGCTCATTCCCGGCGAGGCCCTGGACACGCCGGTGAGCTACGAGTGGATGACCGGGATCGGTTCGGGCCTGGGCGCGGCCGGGTTCATCGTCTTCGACGACCGCACCGATCTCGCCGCCGTGGCCCGGGGCGTGTCCCGCTTCCTGGCCATCGAGTCGTGCGGGCAGTGCACGCCGTGCAAGCAGGACGGGCTCGCCATCGCCGAGGTCCTCGGCCGGATCTGCCGGTCGGAGGCGGACGGCAACGACCTCACCGAACTGGCCGACCGGGTCGCCACCGTGGCCGACGAGGCCCGCTGCTTCCTCGCCACCCAGCACCAGGTGGTGGTGGGCAGCGTGATGAGCCTCTTCCCGGAGGAGCTGGCCGCCCATATCGACGGGAGCCGGGGCGCCGTCGAGGAGGAGCTCATCGTGCCCATCCTCGACATCGTCGACGGCCGGGCCATTCTCGCCGAGGCCCACCGGGAGAAGCAGCCCGACTGGACCTACGACGAGACGTTCTCGGGCCAGTCGCCCGCCGACCGGATCGATCAGCGGGCGCCGGCCCCCACGGCGTAGCTAACGCTCCAGGACCGCTACGGAGACGACGGGGCGGGCCGGCGGGCGGTCACCGAGCGACCCGTGGAAGTCGCGGTCGGAGAAGTTGAACACCCCTCCGTCCTCGCCCACCATCAGGTAGCCGTTGCCGAAGGGCACCATCCCGGTGACCGGCTGGTTGAGCTTGGACGAGCCCATGGAGCCCCGGAAGGGCGCCTCGAAGGCGAAGATGCCCCCGTCGGAGGCCACCAGCCAGTAGCCCTTGCCGTCGCCGTCGGGGACGAGCGACTGCACCGGGGCGTTGAGCTTGGCCCCGCCCATCGAGCCGTAGAATTTGGCGTCGCCGAAGGCGAAGATGCCCCCGTCGGAGCCGACCATGTAATAGCCCTGGCCCGTCGGGGTCGGGATCGAGTCGAGCACCGGGCCGTTCAGGGTGGCCTTCGACATGTCGCCGAAGTGGGCGGCGTTGCCGAAGGTCATGACCTTGCCCCGGTTGGTGAACATCCAGTAGCCGGCGCCGGTGGGTGTGGACGAGAGGCTTGTCACCCTCTCGCCGGCGCCAAGGCTCAGAGCCGACGGGCTGCCGTGGTTGGCGGCGTCGCCGTGGATGGTCACCCGCCCGGCCGAGTCGACCAACCAGTAGCCGTTCCCGGACGGCGTGGGCTCGAGGTCGACTGCCTCCGCCCCGGGCGTCAGGGTGGCGTTGCCGTGGTGAGCGGCCCCGCCGAACTCGTAGACCTTGCCGTCGGCCCCGACCATCCAGTAGCCCGAACGCGCCGCGGGCAGGTTGCCCTGGCCCGGAGCGGTCGTGGGTGGGGTGCCCCGGCTCGGATCGGTCTGGGGCGGGGCGCTGGTCGGGGTCGTGGTGGCCGGCGGGGTGGTCGGGTCGGTCGTACCGGCCATGTCGACGCCGGGGCCGTGACAGGGGCCCGAACCCGAGTCGGTGTAGTCCCCGGCGCCCGGGACGGCGGCCGGCACGAAGTTCCAGTCGTAACCGCCCGGCTTCATGGTGAACCGCAGCACGCCGTAGGTGCCGGCGTTGCTCTCCTCGAGGATGTCACCGGTGTCGGCGTCCGGGTTCTGGAAGGCGGCCTGGCTGCCCGCGTTCTGGGTGTTGCCCCCGGTCCCCATCACGAACTGTCGGATGCCCTTGGCCGGGTCCTCGATGCCGTTGATATCGACCGGGGCGTAGCGCCGGTAGGTGTGGCGGTGGCCGGACAGCACGACATCGACCTCGTGCTCGTACAGCACCTCCATGATCGCCTTCATCGAGCCGGCGGTCTTGTTGCCGGGGACGTCGATGAAGTTGTGGTGCGTCGTGACCACGGAGCAGCGGGCGTTGGCCTGGGCGAGGTCGGCCTTCAACCACTCGACCATGGCGGCGGTCTTGGGCCCGTTGCAGCCCTCCGCCTCGTCGTCCGAGCAGTTCACATCGAGGCCGACGATGTGCCAGGTTCCGACGTCGTAGCTGTAGTACGGCCGCTCCAGCGTGCCGACGGCCGACGCCGGGAAGTTTGCGTAGTAGTCGTCCAGCTGGCAGGGCCTGATTTCGTTGCAGTCGACGGCGTTGGCGAATTCCTCCTGGCGGACCCCGGCGTTGTTGGGGCGGTACCCGTGCCCGTACTCCCCGTTGTCGCCGGGGACGGCGTGGATGCGCGACTTCAGGTTGTTCCAGCCTGAAGGGGCGAAGCAGTCGCGGTACTCGTTGGGCCCCTTGCCCTCGACGAGGTCGCCCAGCATGGCGATGGGCCCGTCGACGGCGGCGGCGAGGGCAGCCGTCGCGTCGTCCTGGGTCCCGTCGCAGCGCGTGACGTCGCCTGCCGCGGTGAGCACCGGGTCGTTGGCTGCACTCACCGGGTTACCACCCGGGATGGCGACAGCCCCGCCGGCCAGCATCGTGGCGGCCAGGGCCACGCGAGCGATCACACCGGTCCGATATCGGGTCATGAGGGGCATTGCCTTTCCGGGTCAGGGCGTGCACCTGCGAGAAGGCGCAAAGAGGGATTGCTTCTGGGATTCGCCACGACCTCCGCTTTCCCTGCGTTCAGGCCGCGTTCAGGTGAATTCAGCCCGGATTCAGCTTGACGGGAGGACTTCGGGGCGCACGTCGACGCCCATCGTGGCGGTGGCGGCCCGCGGGCTGAAAACAGCTCAGTTTTCCTAGAGAGGGACACACCTGCCGGACGGCGAACTGTCAAGGGCAGGCCCGAGAGGTCTGCGCGCTATCTCCCCCTTCCTCCCCGTCCCACTCCCGAAAGGTGCCCTGCATGCCCCGTTTTCGGCTGCGGACCACGCTGCTCCTGGCCGCGCTGGTCGGAGCTCCGCTGGCTACCGCCTCGGCGCACTCGTCCAGCGGCGCGGGCCACGACCCGCACAAGTACGACAATCCGCACGCCGGCTTCGTCGCGCCCCCTCGGGCGTCGGGGCGGCTGGCCCCGCCCACCGGCGCCCTGCTGGGTACCCATTCGGACGACAGCCACTCCGGTGAGCTGACCCTGGCCGAACAGGGCATCATGCGCACCGAGGAAACCTCGGGCCGGATTATGGACATCGACAACAGCTACTACGGCACCTTCAGCTCGATCGCCGACGACTGGGATCCGACCAAGCCGGGCAAGACTGGCCTGTCCAAGCTCGCCTACTGGGACGTCGAGATGGGCCGCGTCCCGCTCGTCGGCTGGGCCTGCGGCCAGAGCAGCACAATCAAGGACGCCTCGCCCGGTAGTAGTACCGACACCATCATCCGCAAGACGGCGCAGGCCATGAAGGCCCTCGGCGCCGAGTTCATGATGCGCTACTGCTGGGAGATGGACGGCTCCAAGCGCACCAGCGAGGTAGGCAGCGCCGAGGACTTCGTGGCCGCCTGGATCCACATCTGGAACATCTTCAAAGAAGAGGGCGTGACCAACGTCGTCTGGGTGTGGACGGGCAATGCCAACGGCTTCAAGAACCAGAACTCCAGGGGCGCCTACGCCTGGGAGTACTACCCGGGCGACGAGTACGTCGACTGGGTTGCCGCCGACGGCTACAACTGGGGCGCCTCCAAGCGCAATTCCGGCCTCTCCAAGGACCGGTGGCGGGGCTTCGTCGAGATCTACGACGAGTTCATGGTATGGGCGCGTTCCACAGGCCCGGTGCCGACCAGCATGGTCGAACATGGCAACGGGGTCCCCGAGGTGTTCCCCCGCAAGACGCAGGTGAAGCCGATCCAGATCGGTGAGTACGGCGCCATCGAACCCGAAGGCTCGATCAAGTCCCAGCTGGCCGCCGTCGCCCCCTACGTCAACAAGGCCGACTGGCTGCGGGAGAGCCACGACACCGTCAACGGCAACAAGCCCCGCACGGCCGAGTGCCCCTGGTGCGGTATCTACTCCGACATCGCCGCCATGGTCTACTTCGACATCGTCGGCCCGAACGGTCCCTGGATCATCAACTCCTCCGACGAGTCCAAGCTCGCCTGGAAGGAGGCGGCGGCCCAGCAGGACTGGTTCAAGCAGATCCACACCATCAACTGGGCTCCGGCCTCCGCCCGGACCGACATCCCCAAGCCCGTCGAGCAGCCGCCGGTGGAGCAGCCGCCGACCGAGCAGCCGCCCGTGGAGCAGCCGTCCGGCGGGCAGCCGTCCGGCGGGCAGCCGTCCGGCGGCCAGCCGACGGTCGTCCAGGGCAAGAGCGCCAGCACCGGCTACTGGATGCTGGGGGCCGACGGCAAGGTGTACCCCTTCGGTGAGGCCAAGGCCCACGGTGACGCTCCCGTCACCGGGTCGATCGTCGCCGCCGACGTGGAGCCCACGCCCACGGGCAAGGGCTACTGGATCGTCGACTCCGACGGCCACGTGTTCGCCTTCGGCGACGCGCCCCACAAGGGCGGCGTGGAAGCGTCGAAGCTCGACGCAGGCGAGAAGGTGACGAGCCTCTCGGCCACGCCGACCGGCGCCGGCTACTGGATCTTCACCTCCAAGGGCCGGGCCGCCACCTTCGGCGACGCCGCCTTCTACGGCGACATGTCCAAGGCGACCCTGAACGGGCCGGTGCTCGACTCGATCCCCACCTCGACCGGCAAGGGCTACTACATGGTCGGCTCCGACGGCGGCATCTTCGCCTTCGGTGACGCCAAGTTCTACGGCTCCATGGGGGCCAGCAAGCTGAACGCCCCGGTGCAGTCCCTCGTGCCCGACCCGGACGGCAAGGGCTACTGGCTGGTGGCCTCCGATGGCGGCATCTTCGCCTTCGAGGCGGCCTTCCGGGGCTCGATGGGCTCGTCCAAGCTGAACAAGCCGATCACCGGCATGGTGCCCTTCGGCAACGGTTACATGATGGTCGCCGAGGACGGAGGCATCTTCAGCTTCTCCGACAAGCAGTTCCTCGGCTCGCTGGCCGACCGGAAGCTGCCTGCTCCGGTGGTGTCGGTGGCCGTTCTGTAACGGTTCGGGCCTGTCTGGACCAACCGGCGGAACATCCGGCTGACCTCGGTCAGCCGGATGTTCCGCTTTTGGCGCTTCGCGGCACCCAGAAGGCGCAACCCTCGCTCACGCTGCCATTCCCGCCACCGCCCAGGGGAGGAACCGCTGTTCCTGCTGGCGAATGTTGCCAGTGAGCGGGTCACCCCCCCACGGCCACAGGGGGCGGCCCGCCGAAGTTTCCCTCACCGCCGATGCCCGGACGCCGCTCGCCAACGCGTCCGGGCTTTTCGGCGTCTCGGCCAGGAATCCAAGCGCTTCAACCCGGAGCCGCAACCTCGAGCCCGAGATCGCGCGCCGCACCGGCCATGCGGTCGTCGTACGTGACGACCCGGCCGAGGTCGTTACCCAGCTGCTGCGCCGTGGCGAGGTGAATGGCGTCGAGCGTGCGGAGCTCAGCCGGCGAGAGGCTGCCGGCGACGCGAAGCACGGTGTCGTTCACGCGCACGAGCTCGATACGGGCGAGCACGTCCTCGCCCCGCTGGACAGCCGCCGGGCCGAACGGCAGCAAGGCGCGGGCCACTTCGGCTCGGGCCACAGCGCTCCCCACGTACGGCTTCCGCCGGCGCAGGTACCGGCGCAGCGCTCCCGACTCCGGCTCCCGGACCGCCAGCTTCACGATGGCCGAGGAGTCCAGGTACGTCGCCGGTCCGATCATCGATCGTCGCGGCGCAGGCGGGCCAGCACCGCCGAAGGCGGTTCCTGACCGGCGGGTATGGGCAGCGGCTCGGGGAGGTCGTCGAGGTCCCCGTCCCCCGCCGAGATCTCGCCGGTGGCGCGGAGGCGCTCCAGCGGGCTTCCGCCCGGCACCGGTGAGAGGAGGGCGACCGGCCGGCCCCGGTCCGTGACTTCGATGGTCGCGCCGCCCTCGACGAGGCGGAGCAGTTCGCTGGCCCGCTGCCGCAACTCGCGCACACCCACACTGAGCATGTGCTATTTGTAGCACATGGAGACTAGCCGGTCACCGCCACGGCGACGATGGGGGCGGGGATGGAACGGCCGCCGAGGGAGCCGGCGAAGTTCTGGTTGGAGAAGCTGAAGATGCCGCCGTCCTCGCCGACCATCAGGTAGCCGTTGCCGTAGGGCACCATGCCGGTCACCGGCTTGTTCAGCTTGGTGGAGCCCATGGAGCCCCGGAAGGGGGCGTCGAAGGCGAAGACGCCACCGTCGGAGGCCACCAGCCAGTAGCCCTTGCCATCCGTGTCGGGCACGAGCGACTGGACCGGGGCGTTCAGCTTGGCGTTACCCATGGAGCCGTAGAACTTGGCGTCACCGAAGGCGAAGATGCCGCCGTCGGAGGCAACCATGTAGTAGCCCTTCCCAGTGGAGGTGGGAATCGAGTCGAGCACGGGGCCGTTCAGCTGGGCGGCGGACATGTCGCCGAAGGCGCGGGCGTCGCCGAAAGGCACGACCCGGCCCCGGCTGGTGAAGATCCAGTAGCCGGCCCCGCTCGGCGTGGTCGAGAGGCTCGTGACCCTCTCCCCCGCCGCCAGCGTGCCGTGGGCCACGTCTCCGAGGCCGTAGGCGTCGCCCCGGCCGTAGACCCGGCCGGCGGTGTCCACCACCCAGTAGCCGAGCCCGGACGGCGTCGGTTCCAGGTCGACGGCGTTGGCGGCCGGGACGGGGCCGAGGACGGCGGCCTTGCCGAACGGGTAGACGTGGCCGTCGGAACCGAGCATCCAGTAGCCCGAGCCGTCTTCGACCGCTCCGTCCTGGGTGACCGTCTGCTGGGCGCCGCCGGGCGTCTGGGGCTGAGGTCCCGGAGCGGGCGCGGGCGCGGGCGCGGGGGCCG
>CAZCVW010000110.1:0-9716 GCA_964502185.1 uncultured Burkholderiales bacterium | reverse complement strand
GGCCCGCCCGGCGATGATCCCGGCCTGCGGGCCGCCCAGGAGCTTGTCGCCCGAGAAGGTCACGAGGGCGGCGCCGGCGGCCAGCAACTGGCGGACGCCGGGCTCGTCCCGCAACCAGACCGGCCGCCGCGCCAGCCACGGCGTGCCTTCGTCGAGCAGGCCCGAACCCGCGTCGACCACCACCGGTGGCCCGAGAGTGGCCAGCTCCGCCACCGGCGCCGACTCCACGAACCCCACCATGCGGTAGTTGGAGGCGTGCACCTTGAGGACGAGGGCCGTCTCGGGGCCGACGGCCCGCTCGTAGTCCGCCCGGCGGGTCCGGTTGGTGGTGCCGACCTCGACCAGGCGGGCGCCGGACTCGGCCATCACGTCGGGCACCCGGAATCCGCCGCCGATCTCCACCAGCTCGCCCCGGGAGACCGGCACCTCGCCACCCCGGGCCAGGGCGGCCAGGACCAGCAGTACGGCGGCGGCTCCGTTGTTGACCACCAACGCCGCCTCCGCCCCGCAGGCCCGGGCCAGGAGCGCCCCGGCGTGGTCGTGCCGGGAGCCCCGCCGCCCGTCGGCCATCCGGTACTCGAGGTTGGAGTAGCCGCCGGCCACGGCCGCCGCGTCCGACAACGCCGCCTCCCCGAGCGGCGCCCGTCCGAGATTGGTGTGGATCAGCACCCCGGTGGCGTTCACGACGGGCTGGAGGAGGGACTGCCTGAGTTCCGAGGCCCGCCGGGCGGCATCGGCCACGACCGCGTCGGCGTCGACCGGTTCGCCCTGGTCAGCGGCCAGCCGGGCGGCGTCGATGGCGGCCCGGGCGACGTCGACGGCCAGGCCGTGGGGAAGCCCGCCGAGGGCCGAGAGCACCCGGTCCACCGAGGGGAGCGCGCGCCTAGCGTCCATGGTCGCAGCGTAGGCTTTGGCTCATGCCCATCCGTAGCTGGCCGCGCCGTATCACCCGCATCGTCCTCATCGCCCTGGTGTCGTTGCTGTTCATCCCGCCCGCCGCGGCCGGGGTCGCCCTCGCCACCTACCTGTTCATGCCGCTGCCGGCCGTCCTCCCCACCGAGCGCCCTCAGGCGGACTCCCGGGTGAGCACCGTGTACGCCGCCGACGGCACCCCCATCGGCGAGTTCCGGGAAGCGGAGAGCCGGGTCCCGATCGACGCCAAGGACATTCCCGACACCATCAAGACGGCGGTCATCGCCTCTGAGGATGCGACGTTCTACGAGCACAAGGGCGTCGACTGGAGGGGCATCGGGCGGGCGTTCTGGGCCGACGTGCAGAAGCGCCAGCTGGACCAGGGTGGTTCCACCATCACCCAGCAGCTGGTGAAGAACCTCTACACGGGCAACGACCGCACCCTCGTCCGCAAGGCCAAGGAGGCGCTCATCGCCGCCTCGGTGGAGCGGGAGATGGACAAGGACGAGATCCTGGCCAAGTACCTGAACACCGTCTACATGGGCGACTCGGTGTTCGGCGTCGAGGCGGCGGCGCAGTCCTACTACCGCAAGCCGGCCAGGGACCTGAACCTTTCGGAAGCGGCCCTGCTGGCCGGTGTCCTGCCCGCCCCGAGCCGCTACTCGCCCCGGACCCACCCCGAGGCGGCCGAGACGAAGCGCAACCTGGTGCTCGACGCCATCGCCCGCCACCGGATGGCCACCCCCGAGCAGGTGGCGGAGGCCCGGGCGAACCCGCCGAAGATCTTCCCGCCGCCCGGCGTCGTCGGCCGGTACCCGTTCTTCCTCGACTACCTGCGGGTCTACCTGCTCGACGTCATGAACTACCCGCCGGACCTGATCTACCGGGGCGGCCTGAAGATCGAGACGACGCTGGATCCCCGCCTCGAGGAGCAGGCCATCAAGGTGGCGCAGAAGACCCTCGACAACCCGAAGGACCCGGAGACCTCGATCGTGGCCGTGGAGCCGCAGACCGGCTTCGTGCGGGCGCTGGTCGGCGGCCGGAACTGGGACGAGTCGAAGGTGAACCTGGCGCTGGGCAAACTCGGCGGCGGTTCGGGCCGCCAAGCCGGCTCGGCCTTCAAGCCCTTCGTGCTGGCCCGGGCGCTCGACGCCGGCGTGTCCCCCAAGAAGACGTACTCGGCCCCGTCGTGCATCACCCCCAAGGGGTTCCAGAAGCCGGTGTGCAACTACGAGGGCGGCGGCTACGGGTCGGCCACCCTGGCCGGGGCCATGGCCAAGTCCATCAACACGGTCTACGTACAGCTGATCGTCGACGTCGGCATCAGGCAGACGGCCGAGATGGCCAAGCGCCTGGGGATCACCAGCATCGACCTCGACAAGCCGGTCTACGGCGGTATCGCCATCGGCACCCAGGAGGTCTCGCCTCTCGACATGGCGTCGGCCTTCTCCGTCTTCGCCGCCCGGGGCGTGCGGGCCGAACCCACGCCCGTCCTCAAGATCACCGACCGCGAGGCCAAGACGATCGAGGACAACACCATCAGCGAGCGGGGCAGCCGGGTGCTCGAGGAAACCGTCGCCGACAACATGAACCAGATCCTCAAGGGTGTGGTCGAGGCCGGCACCGGGACCCGGGCCAAGCTGGGCCGGCCGGTGGCGGGCAAGACCGGCACCTCGCAGAACTACGAGAACGCCTGGTTCATCGGCTACACGCCGACGCTGTCCACCGCCGTGTGGATGGGTTACCCCAAGGGCAACATCCCGATGACCGGCGCGAACTCGGCCGGCGCCGGCCGAGTGGCCGGAGGCACGCTGCCGGCCAGGATGTGGCACGACTTCATGGTTGAAGCGGTGAAGGGCGTCGAGCCCACCGACTTCACCGACCCGGCCCCGATCGAGTCCCTGGCCGACCGGGCCAAGCGGGAACAGCGGGGCGGCTTCGACCTCGGCGGGAAGCGCGACCTGCCCAGCATCCCCGGCGACGGGCCGTACTTCAGCAACGTGCCGCAGCCCTCGGCCAGCGAGCCGACGACCACGACCTCGACGGCCCCGGCCGCCACGACCACGACCACCGCTCCGCCGCCGAGCTCGACGACCACCACGACCAAGCCGCCGAGCTCGACCACGACGACCACCGGCTCTCAGCGGCCGAGGTTGCGACCGAGCCCGTCGAGCACCACCACCACGACCCGGGGCGGCTTGACCGGCTAGCGCCCCCGACTGCTATCTGCGCTCCCCGGCCCCGCCCGCCGCCGTGGCGCCTTCAGGGCACTTGAGGACCTTCTCGCAGGTCGCCCGGATCAGGGAGGCGAAGGTGATCCGGTCGGAGGTGTAGCCGAGCGGCGCGTAGGCCGGGGTGGCCACGCCTACCACCTCGCCGTCCGAGTTGAGCAGCGGCCCTCCGGCGAAGGCGCCGGTGGCGGCGGCGTCGTGCTGGATGCCGGCGGCCGACACGTCGGCCACGGCACCCTGGGTGATGGAGGCGCCGGCACCGCCCGCCCCGGCCACCACGAAGACGCGCTCGCCGAACTCGGGGACGGCGTTGGCGGGGGCCCACTTGAGCCGGGGGAAGCTGCCCTTGTCGACGATCAGGAGGGCGAGGTCGCGCTCCTCCTGCCAGGTGTGCAGGGTCGCCGGCACGGTTTCGGAGCCTCGCCGGAGTTGAATACCCGGACCGGGACGGCGGGTCGCCGCCCGCACCACCGACAGCGACGTGACGAAGTAGGACTTCTCGGCGTCGGAAGTGACCACGAAAGCAGAACCGACCTGGGACTGCCCGAACTCGTCCTGGGTCTCCACCAGGTAGATGGAGTCCTTCACCTGGTCGATGAGCGTCTTGAGGGTGGCGCCGGAGGCCCGCAGCTCCTTGAGCGGTTCGAGTTCCTTGCGGATATCGCTCTTGGCGCTCTCCTTGGCCCGGTCGATGTCCTTCTTGGCGCTCTCGTAGCGGTCCTCGAACCCGTTGATGAAGTTCGAGACCCGGTCGTCGACCTTGTCGAGCCGATACTGGTAGTAGGCGTAGAGGATGGTGCCGCCGAAGGCGAAACCGACGGAGGCGGCCAGCAGCAGGGCCACGGTGCCCATCACCGTCTTGGGCACAACCCGCTGGCGGAACGTCTGCCCTCCGGAACGGTCTCTGCGCCGGGGCTTCCGACCGTTGCGGGGCCGGCTGGGCGGCGCGGCCTGCTCGGGTGCTTCGGTACGCATGGTGGGCATCGTACGCCCCCGCTACCCCCGCTCGGGGTAAGGCCCCGGGCCCTCGGCCCTAGAATGGGCCAGATGAGTGACGTCGCCTCGGCTGTGGATATCCGTCCGGCGGCCACCGTGATGGTCGTGCGCGACGCCGGGCCCCCCGGGGACGAGCACCTGGAGGTGCTCATGCTGTTGCGTCACCCGGCGTCGGCCTTCGCCGCCAATGCCTGGGTCTTCCCCGGTGGCGCGGTGGACGAGGCCGACTCCCACGTCACCACCACCGGCGGTCCCACCGACGAGGAAGCCAGCGCCGCGCTCGGCGTCCCCTCCGGCGGTCTGGCCTACTTCGTAGCCGCCGCCCGGGAGTGTTTCGAGGAGGCCGGGCTCCTGCTGGCCAGCCCGCTCGAACCGTGGGGTGATCTGGTCGCCGCCCGGTTCGCCCGCCTCCGCCGGGAGCTCCACGCCGGTCGCCGCTCCTTCGTCGAGGTGCTCGCCGAAGAGGGCCTCCAACTTTACCTGTCGAGGATGCACTACGTCTCGCACTGGATCACCCCGCCCGGGGGGACCCGGCGCTTCGACACCCGGTTCTTCGTGGCCGCCGCCCCGCCGGGCCAGGCCGCCACCCACGACGCCTCGGAGACCGTCGAGTCGGTCTGGACGACCGCCACCACGGCGCTGGCCCGTCACGTCGCCGGTGAGATCCACCTCGTCTACCCGACGATCAAGAACTTGCAGGCCCTGGCCCGGTACCCGAGCGCCGGGGCCGTGCTCTCCGCCTCCCCGGCGATGTCCGTGATCCAGACGCCCCGTCCCCGTCCCCGTCCCCTTCGTCCGGAGCCTCCATGCCCGACCTGACCCCCGGAGTGGCCAGCGCCCTCACGCCCCTCGTGCGGCGGATCGTCGCCCCCAACCCGTCGATGATGACCGGCCCGGGCACGAACACGTACCTCGTGGGGATCGACGAGGTGGCCGTGATCGACCCCGGCCCGGACGACCCGGGTCACATCGACGCCATCATCGGCGCCTCCATGCTGGAACGGGTCCGCTGGGTGCTGGTCACCCACCACCACGCCGACCACGCCGCCGGGGTGGCCCGCCTGGCCGAGGCCACCGGCGCCGAGGTCGTGGCGCTGGGCGCACCGAAGGGTGTGGAGGCGGACTGGGCGCCCCAGCGCAAGCCGTCCGACGGAGAAGTCATCGAAGGCACCGAGTGGGGCCTCGAGGTGCTCCACACCCCGGGCCACGCCTCGGATCACCTGTGCTTCTTCTTGGAGGAGGAGCGTGTGCTGTTCACCGGGGACACGGTGCTGTCGGGCACGACGACCGTCATCCCGGTGCCCGACGGGAACATGACCGACTATCTGGCCACGCTGGAGCGATTGCGCAAGCGCCGCCTCTCCCGCATCTGCCCCGGTCACGGCGACGTGATCGACGACCCCAAAGCGGCGCTTTCGGAGTACATCGATCACCGTCTCGAGCGGGAGCGTCAGGTCCTCGGCATCCTCCGGGAAGGACCGGCCAAGATTGACGAACTCGTCGGCCGGATCTACGCCGAGGTCCACGAGGATCTGCACCCGTGGGCGGCTCGTTCCATCCACGCCCACCTGCTCAAGCTGAAGTCCGAGGGCCGGGTCTCGGGTCGGGACGCCAACTCGGCCTGGAAGGTGGCTTAGTCATCGCCGAACGCACCGGGAAGCGACTGAAGGGCCTGCTCGAAGCGGCCGACCTCCTGAATCTGCCCGTGGAGACGGTCCGGGCGCTCCGGAGCGTCGGCTACCTGCTGGAGGCGGGCGAGGAGAACGGTGAACCCGTCTTCGCCACCTCCGACCTCAAGGGCTTCCTGGCTCGGAACGCCGACGGCGGCGCGGCCGAGATGTTCCTGCCGGGCGTCGAGGAGGCCCCCGATCACCAGGCGCTGCTCGCCGCCCTCGACGCCCGCAGCGGCGAGATGGGCCGCCGGGCTCTGGAGTTTTTCCGGGCGGCTGCGCCGGAAGCGTCGATCTGGACGGCCGACGAGCAGGCCCGGTTCATCGACCAGGCCACGAAGCGCTTCGAAGCCATCCTGGCCGTGACCGGCCATGGAGAAGAGGTCGACGAGGCCCTGGTGGACGACCTCCGCGAGGTCGGAGCCTCCGCGGCGTGGGCCGGCAGTCCGTTGCCGCAGTTGCTCGTGGTGCTGCGTATCTCCCGCGACCTGGTGGTGCAGACCGCCGTCGAGGTGGCCGAGGAGGGCGGCCGGCGCTGGGGTCTGGCGCTGTCGCTCGTTCTCACCCGGGTCCTTCCGGCCATGGACCGGCTGACCGATGCTCTGGCCCAGGGATACTGGGCGGCCATCGTGGGCCGGGAGGAATCGAACCGGGCCCGTTACGAGTACCTCGTCGAGCAGTCGTCCGACGGGATCTACGAGCTGGACATCACCGGTCGCCTGTCGTATGCGAACCCGTCGCTGGCCGCCATCGTGGGCCATCCCGCCCAGGAACTCGAGGGCGCACTGCTCGATGACGTGTTCAACGTGGTGGGCGACGCCTCGGTTCTCGACCGACTCTACGCCGGCGACGGCGACGCCGACGGGGCCAGCCCGACATCCACCGTGAGCTTCGAGGTCATGCGCCCGGACGGGGTGCGCCGCGAACTGCACGTGGTCACGTACCCCCGGCGCCAGCACGGCGAGGTCGTCGGCTACCAGGGGGTCGTCACCGACGTCACCGCCGGCCGGGAGATCGAACGGGCCAAGAACGAGTTCCTGACGCTGGTCACCCAGGACCTGCGCTCCCCCATCGCCACCATCCTCGGGCTCGGGGTCACCTTGGAGGCCTACGCCGACGAGATGCCCCCCGACCGGGTCCGCCGGACAGGGGCGTCGGTGCGGCGCCAGGCCGAGCGGGTCAGCCGCCTGGTGGACGACCTCTACGAGGTGTCCCGCCTGGAGAGCCGCACGCTGCGGCTCAACCTGCGGGCCACGTCGGTGGAGGCGGCGGTGGACGGCGCCCTGGCCTCGCTGGCCGATCCCAGCGTCGTCGAGGTGGACCTGGACGACGACCTCACCGTCCTGGCCGACGCCCGCCGCCTCGAGCAGGTGGTGGCCAACCTGGTGGAGAACGCCCTGGTCCACGGCGTCGCCCCCATCGTCGTGCAGGGCCGCGAAACCGGGGAAGGGATCCAGTTGTCGGTGCTCGACGCCGGCCCCGGCATCCCCGCCGCCCTCGTCCCCACCCTGTTCACCCGGCTCGGGGGCGAAGACGCCGCCGGGCTGTTCCTGGTGCGGGGCCTGGTCGAGGCCATGGGCGGCCGCGTGTCCTACGAGGCCCGCCCCGACGGCGGTGCCGCCTTCCGGGTCTGGCTGATGCGCCCGCCGCAGAGATAATCAATCCGGGCTAGATAAGTCAGCGGACCTGGCGGAACTGCCCTTCGGTCGGCTCGGCGCAGCAGAACCAGGGTTCGGTGAGCCGTGGGCGGGCGCCGGCACCGGCCAGGACCGGGTCGGGGCCCATCGCCGCCGGGTCGCCCGGGTCGGCGAGGGCGGCGCGGGTGGCGGCCCGGATCTGCAGGTAGGTGTCCTCATTGGACGTCCCGGCCGCCGTGTTCCGCTCGACCAGGGCGGCCAGCTTGGTCTGGAGGCGGTCGACGGCCGGGTCGGCGGCGGTCCAGGTCCAGGTGAGGCGCTCCGGGTCGTAGGGGCCGAGGTGGGGCAGGATCTCGGGCACGTCGAGGAGGAGGGAACCCTCGGGCAGCAGCAGCCGGATCGTGTAATGCACCGGGTCCACGTTGCCGACGAGGTCGTGGGCGGCCACGAAATCGAGCAGGGCGGCGACGTCGGGCAGGGTCGTCCACGGCGTGAAGGGCAGCAACGAGGGCCGGATCTCGATGCCGTAGCGGCGGAGGAGGGCCACGGCCTCCACCGCCTCGGCGGCCGTGTGGCCTTTGTCGAGGAGCGTCAGGATCTGATCGCTCACGCTCTCGAAGGCGCTGACGACGAACAGGCAGCCGCTCCCGGCCAGTTCCGGCCACAGGTCGGAGTGGCGCAGGATGTGCGAGACCTTGGTCGTGCAGTCGAAGGTCAGCTCGGGGAACCGGTGGTGGACGGCCCTCACCACCCGCAGGGCGTGGGCGGGACCGTTCAGGAAATCAGGATCTCCGAAGGTGACGTGGCGGGCGCCCGCCTCCACCTGGGCCTCCACGTCGGCCAGCACGACGTCGGGGTCGACGATCCGCAGGCGGCCGTCGTAGATGACCGGGAGCGGGCAGTGCCGGCACCGGTGGATGCAGCCGTGGCTGGCCTCCACGTAGCCGGCCAGCCGCTCGTCCTCACCCACGGCCAGGCGGGCGTAGTGGTCGAGCGTCGGGAGCCCCGTCCGCTCGGGGACCTGGAACCGGCTGCGCCCCAACGCCACGGCCACGCCCCGGCCCAAGAAATCCGGACCGCGGCCGCCGCTCAGGCCGTCCACCCAGGCGACGAGTTCGGGCTCGTACTCGCCCGCTACCACCCAGTCGACGAGGTGGTTGGCCAGGTTCGACTCGGCGCCCATCGTGGCGTAGAGGCCGTAGAGGCAGATGGGCAGGTCGGGACGGACCTCCTTGATGACCTCGGCGGCCCGGAGGCCGAGGCGCATGGCCGTGTGCATCGGGACCGACAGGGCTACGGCGTCGGCCCAGGCCACGGGTTCGTCCTGCCACGGTTCCACCGATGTGTCGAGGCAGCGGACCTCGTGCCCGGCGGCGCCGAGGGCCGCGGCGGGCGAAGCCAGGTGGAGGGGTTGGTGGCCGAGTTCGTAGGTCGAGACGAGAAGGACGCGCATCGTCTTCTGAGGGTAGGGGGTCGGTTCAGGGTAGAGGGTCGATGATCGGGTCGAGCCGGGCGTGGGCCTCCCGCAGGGCCGCCTCCACCTCTTCGGGCTTGGCGCCCCGGGCGAACAGGAAGCCGAGGTAGCGGTCGCCTTCGGGCAGGGGTCGCACGGGCCGTCCGATCGGGATCGAGATTTCGAGGGCGGTGATGCCCGGGACCGCCCGGGCCTCGTCCTGCCCGAGCACCTCCCGGAGCGTTCCCGCCGCCGGGATGGGGAGCATCATCACGCCGGAGGCGTGGTCCTGTCGATGTCGTCCGGGGGCGGTCGGGATGGGCAGGCCGAGGGCGTGGCGCAGCACGATCTCCTCGAGGCTCGTCTCCCCGGGGCTCGTCCCCCCCGCGGCGTCGCCCGGGAACCGCAGTGCCCGGGAGCACAGTCCGCCGATGGTGCGGGCTGCCATCTCCAGGATCCAGGGCCGCCCGTCGGGGTCGATGCGGAGTTCGGCGTGCACGGGGCCTTCTTGCAGTCCGGCGGCGGCGGCCGCCTCGGCCGTGGCCCGGGCGATCCGGTCCTGAGTCTCGGCCGGGAGACGGGACGGCGTGACGTAGAGGGTTTCTTCGAAGTAGGGCCCTTCGAGGGGGTCGGGCTTGTCGAAGATGGCCAGCACTTCGAGCTTCCCGTTTCGCAGGAGGCCCTCCACGGCCACTTCGACCCCGGGGACGTAGGCCTCGACGAGCAGCGGCTCGTCGGCGGGGCGCTCGGCGTCGGCCAGGACAGCCCGGACCCGTTCGGCGGCGGCGACGGCGGCGGCGGGGTCGTCGGCCCGGAT
>CAZCVW010000109.1:0-9784 GCA_964502185.1 uncultured Burkholderiales bacterium | reverse complement strand
CGCCGACCACGACGACGACCGCCCCGGCGCCCCAGCAGGCGGCCGCCCCGGCGCCGCCGAGCACCATCGACTGCGGGACCGGTTCGGCCACCGCCGTCGCCCGGCTCACCCGCAACGGTGCCGCCTACCAGGTGGCCGCCACGGTCACCAACGAGAGCACCAGGGCGATCCAGCTGGACAGCCTGATCGTGCGGGCCGTCTACAACGGCGTCGAGAAGCTCTTCAAGGTCGAAGTCGGTGGCCGCGTGGTCGAGTCCGGCGGCACCGAGATGACCTTCCAGATCCCCGAGAGCGCCGCCGAGGCTCCGCCGACTTCCTTCGACATCTCGGAGTTCAAGTTCCACACCGCCGGCCTGCCGCAGTGCTCCTCGCGGTAACGCCGATGCGCCTCCGGGCCTGATCTCGACGGCCGCAACCGCCCCCAGCGGTTGCGGCCCGTCACCCCGTGGGTAATCCTGTCGAGCAACCTCCTGGGCGACAGGATTGGGCACGACAGGATTGGGGAACGCCGATGGCGCCGGGTGAGCTGACGCTGGGTTTCCGTCAAGTCGCCTGGAAGGCCGCCTTAGCCGGCACCGTCGTACTGGGCAATACGGCCAGCGCCGGGGCTCAGGTCACCGCCGGTCCCCCCATGTTCACCGGGCGCTGGAGCATGCCGTTCGAAGAGGGCGGCACCGACACCCCGGTGTGCGTCACGAACAAGGACGGCGAGCTGCAGTGCAAGCCGGTGGGCCAGGCCACCAGCGTGCTGCCCGACGGCCGCATCTTCTATTTCAACGGGCTGGAGGGCCAGGAGCGTGCCGACCAGGGCCCGGCCACCAGGCTGCGCAACAGCACGTCGCGCATCCTCGACGTGCGCAGCGGCGTCCCCGAATGGTCCCTCCCCACCACCCCGGACGGCAACGCCCGCAACCCTGACATCCAGAGCGGACGGGGCCCGGCCGAGTCCCTTCCCGGCGGGCTGGGCGCCCCGGGCCGGCCCGGCGACGGGCTCGTAGGCAGCGCCTGGGGCTCAGCCGGAGGACCGTCGCAGCCGAGCGCGGCCCCGCCCGACGACCCCGAGGCCAACGACGGCGACATGTTCTGCGCCGACGTCACCTCGCTGCCCGACGGCCGGCTCCTGATCGCCGGTGGCGCCGACTGGTACAACGAGCCCGGCCTGACCGGCCCCGCCGGCGGCGACCCAGCGCCCGTCGACCCAGCGCCCGTCGACCCAGCGCCCGTTGACCCAGCGCCCGTCGACGTCGGGCTGCCCGAGGCGCAGGGCCTGCGCTCCACCCGCATCTTCGACCCGCGCACCAACTCCTTCGCGGCCGGCGGCCCCATGGCCCACAACCGGTGGTACCCGAGCCTGGTGACGCTGCCCGACGGCAAGGTGCTCGTGGCCGGGGGCGCCACCAAGCGGGTCAAGAACACTCAGCTGTCGGGGGTGCGCCGCACCGAGACGTTCGACCCGGCCACCAACACCTGGCGCGAGAACTACACCTCGCCGGACTCGGAAGCGTCGCTGCCGCTGTCGCCCCGTCTGCATCTCCTGCCCAACGGCAAGATCCTCTACGCGGCCGCAGGCCAGAGCTGGGCCCCGTCCGGAGCGGCCGCCGACGAGGCGCTCTACGGGCTGCTGCAGATGTACGACCCCGCCACCAGCAAGTGGGAGATCATCAACCAGCACACGCTCGGGATGCGCGACGGAGCGGCTTCGGTGCTCCTTCCCCTCGATCCGCCCTACGGGCGGGCCGACGTCCTGACCTTTGGGGGCACGCTGGGCCCGCCGCCCGGCGGCGAGGCGGGCGTCCCGCTCTCCACCATCACCCGCATCGACAACGGGCGGGTGACGGAGGAGCTCACCCGCTTCGCCATGCAGGAAGGCCGCTGGTCGCCCTCGGCGGTGAACCTCCCCGACGGCACCGTGCTCGCGGTCGGCGGGGCCACCACCAGCGACACCACGGTGTCCGGGACCGGCGTCCCGGTGCGGACCGTCGAGCTCTTCGACCTGCGCACCGAGACCTGGTACTCCATGGCCCGCATCAGTCGGGACCGGACGTACCACCACTCGGCCGTGCTTCTGCCCGACGGGCGCGTGCTGCTCGGCGGCCACGCCCCGGACGCGACGCTGTTCGGGGCCGGGCGGGAACTCGGCGGGCCGTTCCCCAACAACGACCGGGACCCGAGCTTCGAAATCTTCAGCCCGCACTACCTGTTCCGGGGTCAGCGGCCCATCATCCGCTCCGCACCGGCCGGGATCGCCTGGGGGAAGACGTTCGACATCCAGACCCGCCAGGCGCTGACCACCGAGTCCGTGGTCCTCGTCCGCCTGCCGTCGGCCCAGCACAGCATCGACAGCGACATGCGCACCGTCCGGCTGGCCTTCACCCGGGCCTCCAACCGGCTCAAGGTGGCGGCGCCGCCCGACGGCCGCGTCGCCCCGCCGGGCTACTACTACCTCTTCCTCAACCAGCAGAGCCGCCGGGGAGCGATCCCGTCAATGGCCCGCATCGTGAAGGTGGGCGACACCTCCGATCCGAGCGAGGCCGTCCAGCCGTTCCCGGACGACCGGGTGCCCGAGGGCGCCGCCCACGATGACGTCGACCAGAGCCTGGCGGCGCCCGTCACCGAGGAGATCGACAAGAGCATCGGTGGCGGCGGGCAGGCGTCCTCACGGTCCGTGACGGGCACCGGCGCCCGGCTCGGGGTCGGCGACGACCCGCAGGCCCGGCTCGAGGCCGAGCTCAGCGGCTTTTCCCGGACTCCGGAGGGCCGTTCCGGCAGCCCGGCCGGCCCGCTGTCCAACCCTGTCCTGCCCATGACGGCCCTCGGTGTGCTGACGCTCACCACGGCGACCGTCCGGCGCTGGTTCAGGCGGTAGCGATACTGGCTGTACTAGCTGGGCTGGACGAGCTGCACCGGTTCGTCCGCCTCGGCGGCCCGCAAGGGCCGCCGAGGCTTTTTCGTGGTCCCCTGGTACCTTGGGGACACCGCAGGAGGTTTTATCGTGAGAAGGGCGCGTCTTCTGCTGGTGCTCGTCCTTGCTGCCGCTGCGGCCGGAATTTCCGTGCCGCCGGCCGGCGGACACACCGGCGACAACCTGGCCAAGCCGATCCTCGAGAAGATCGAGCCGAAGGCCGCCGAGGGGATCGAGGTTCAGATCCTCTACACGGCCAACTTCCAGTTCCTCGTGACGAACACGACGGGCAAGGACCTGACGATCTACGCCGCCGCCGGCGAGCCGTTCATCCGCATCGGGCCGGACGGCGCCTTCGGGAACTTCAAGTCGAAGTCCTGGTACAACTCCAACTCCCCCGACGGGCTCCAGAGGTTCCCGGACGGGGCGGAGGACGGGGCCGAGACGGAACCGGTCTGGCGCAAGGTGGCCAAGGAGCCGACCTGGGGCTGGTTCGACCATCGTCTCCACCCCGTCGAGCGTTACATCCAGAAGGAAGTGCTGGCGTCGGTCGAGCCGGTGAAGCTCGGCGAGTGGGAGATCCCCACCAAGTTCGGCGACGACAAGGGTGTTATCAAGGGCCGCTTCGAGTACAAGGCATCGCTCGGCCAGTACCAGAGCCTGTTGCGCTCGTCGGAGACGCTCGGCGACGGCATCAAGGTGCAGGTCGTCTCGGCCCGGAAGGTCCCCGCCCTCTACATCGAGAACACATCGGCCAAGTCGGTGACGGTGCTCGGCAAGGAAGGCGAGCCGTTCATCCGCATCGGGCCCAAGGTGGAGTACAACCTGCGCAGCCCGTCCTACGTCGAGATCCAGCAGGCGAGGAACGAGACGCCTTCGGTTCCGGCCGATGCCAGCGCCCCGCCGGAGTGGAAGGAAGTCCAGAAGAGCCCCCGCTGGAGCTGGCTGGAGTTCCGGGCGGCGCCGCCCGCGGAGGAGCCGTCGAAGGAGATCGCCCTCCGGCAGACCCCCACGGTGGTGCGGACCTGGAAGGTCCCCGTCCTGGTGGGCGAGGAGAGAACGGAAGTGGTGGGCGTCACCCAGTTCGTGCCCATCGCCCAGGTGCGGGCGGCGGCCCGGGGACGGTCCGGCGGATCCGGGGGTGGCAGCTCGAATCTGCCCCCGATCATCCTCGGGATCGTGGCCGTAACCGGTGTGGCGGGCTACATGGTGCTCAAGCCCAAGAAGAAGGAAGCGGCGGCCGAGGTGCGCCACCGCAGCCGGGCCACGCCCAAGAAGAAGAAGTAGACGGGACTTAACCGTCGTCGAAGGGGGAGCAGTGGACGTCGTCAACCCGATGGTCCGGCGGCTGCAGAAGGAAGCCAGGGACGACCCGGACGGGTTCTGGGCGAAGCAGGCGGCGGCGCTCCCCTGGTTCCGCCCCTGGGACGAGGTCCTGAGCTGGGACCCGCCCACCTTCCGGTGGTTCTCCGGCGCTCAGACGAACCTGGCCTGGAACTGCATCGACCGCCACGTCGCCGCCGGGCGGGGCGGTCACGCCGCCATCATCGGGGTCAACGAGCTGGGCGAGCGCCGCACCCTGACCTACGGCCAGCTGCTCCGCGAGGTGGAGCACACCGCCGCCGCCCTGCGGGGCTTGGGCATCGGCAAGGGTGATCGCGTCACCGTCTACATGCCGACGACGCCCGAGGCGATCGTCCTCATGCTGGCCGTCGTCCGGATCGGCGCCATCCACTCGGTCGTCTTCGCCGGCTTCGGGGGCGGGGCCCTCGGCGAGCGGATCCGGCTGTCCGGCTCCAAGGCCGTGTTCGCCACCGACCTGACGTGGCGCAAGGGCAAGACCGTCGACCTGAAGGGCATCGTCGACAACGCCCTCGTCGCCGCCGGGGACCACGACGTCGAACACGTGGTGGTGCTGCAGCGTCAGCCGGAGGCGTGCGCCATGACCGCCGGCCGCGACATCACCTGGGACGAGTTCCTGGCCGGCGCGGCGGGGCAGAGCACGGCCCATGAGGTGATGGAGGCCAACGAACCCGCCTTCATCCTGGCCACATCGGGAACCACCGCCGCCCCGAAGATGGTCGTCCACGTCCACGGCGGCTACCAGGTCGGCATCCACACCACCGGGCAGTGGGTGATGGGGCTCTCCCCGGACGACGTGTGGTGGTCGACGTCCGACATCGGCTGGATCGTCGGTCACAGCTACATCGTCTACGCCCCGCTGCTGGTGGGGGCGACCACCATCGCCTTCGAGGGCTCCATCGACCACCCCGGGCCCGAGACGTTCTACAAGATCGTGCAGGAGAACGTGGTGACGGGGATGTTCACGTCCCCGACCGCCGTCCGGCTGATGATGCGCTACGGCGAGAAGGTGGCCGAGGGTTTCGACCTGACCTCGCTCACCCGGGTGGTGTGCGCCGGCGAGGTGCTGAACCCGCCCGCCTGGGAATGGCTCCAGCGCACCGTGCTGGAGGACCGCATCCCGGTGATCGACCACATGTGGCAGACCGAGACCGGCGGCCCCGTGTTCGGCAACCCTTACGGCATCGGCCTGCTGCCCATCAAACCCGGTTCCAGCGGGGTGCCGCTCCCGGGCTGGGACGTGGAGATCGTCGACCAGGACGGCTCGCCGGTGGCGGCCGGCGAGAACGGCATCGTCGTCATCAAGCGGCCCTTCCCCAGCCTCACCCCCACCATCTGGGGTGACCCCGACCGCTACGCCCGGGACTACTGGGGAAAGATGGAAGGCGTCTACTACACGGGCGACGCCGCCCATATGGACGAGGACGGCTACTTCTGGTTCAGCGGCCGGGCCGACGAGATCATCAAGATCGCCGGCCACCGCATCGGGACCGTCGAGGTGGAGAGCGCCTTCATGCGCCACCCGGCCTGCGTCGAGGCCGGCGTGACGGGACGACCCGACGAACTGCGGGGCGAGGTGATCTCGGCCTTCGTGGTGCTCCGGTCGGGCCACGAGCCGTCGGAGGACCTGAAGGCCGAACTGCTGGCCACCGTGCGCCAGGAGTTGGGCCCGGTGGCGGTCATCGCGGAGCTGAACTTCGTGTCGATGCTGCCGAAGACGCGCAGCGGGAAGATCATGCGGCGGGTGTTCAAGGCCGTCGTCCTCGGGAAAGACGTCGGCGACGTGTCGACCATCGAAGACGAGGGTTCGGTGGAAGAAGCCCACGACGCGTTTGCGCTCATGGTGAAGGAGGTCGGCGGGTCGCCCGTCGAATAAGTACCTTAAGTCCGAATGAGGAGCATTTCGTTGAAGACCCCGACCCGAATAGCCGCCCACCTCGGTCTCACTGCGGTCTCGTTCCTGGTGGTGCTCACCCCGGCGAACGCCGCCCGGGAACACACCATGGGCGCCTTCTTCATCGACTACGCCCCGGATCCGCTGACCATCAACGAGGGCGACACGATCACCTTCGTGAACACGGACCCGTTCGCCGGCGTCGGCCACTCGTTCACCCAGGGAACCCCGGAGGGTGTGGCCCCCAAGTTCGACACCGGGGTCATCGCCCCCGGCGCGTCGGCCGAGGTGAAGGGCATCTCCGACCTCAGGCAGGGCGAGTACCTCATCCAGTGCACCGTGCACGCCCCGATGCGGGGCCACCTCTTCGTCGGCGCCCCCGCCCGCCCGCCCACCGAGGCGGTCACCGAGTTCATCGACTCGGTCCTCAACTAGCCAAGCCGTTCCGGCGGTCTACGGCTCTTCGCCCGCTTCGCGCTCCAGATCCTCGACCAGGCCGCCTTCAGGGCCTTCCTTCTTGCGCTGGAAGGAGACGGACAGCATCACGGCGCCGATCGTCCCGCCGGTCAGCCACCACTGGTACCGGTCTGTGAAGCGGATGAAGGCGTCGATGGGGCCGGACAGGGCGTCCGAGAGGGCCCAGGCCACCGACAGGCCCGCGATCGTTCCGGTCAGGTTGACGGTGGCGAAGAGCGGGAAGGGCATCCGGGTCGCGCCGGCCAGCACGCAGACGAGCCGGTTGGGCGCGATGAACACGACCGGGTAACGGGACTTCACGAACCACCCCTCGAGGGTCCGCACGTAGTCGCCGCCGCCGGCCCGCTTCTCGATCCAGCGCACGGCGGCGTCGCCGTAGCGGTAGCCGACGATGTACATGATCGGGTCCGTGGCCAGCTTGGCCAGCAGCCCCACGACGAAGAAGGGGACCGGGTCGATCAGCGCCGCCGTCGCCACCATGTAGCGAAAGATCGGGTTCAGGGCGAGCAGGACCCGCGGGTGGTCGACCAGCAGCGTCGGCGCCAGGGCATTCGCCACGGTGGCCGACACGGTGAGGACCACGACCGGGGCGAGCAGCAGGACCAGGTTGCGCCGGGAGAGCGGGGTGGTGTCCAAGCCGGTGATGCTAGGGCCCCGGAGGACCCGCGGGCTTGCGGCTCATCGTGAGCAGAGTTCGGAGGCAGTTCACGATGCGGACACGGGGCGCCGGGCTGCGCGTCTCCCGCGCTCTTTACCGTCCGGCGCGTGGTGTGCCGTTTCGCCCCCGCCCCCCGGGTGGCCGACGGACGGGCCCGGCTGGCCGTCCTCCTCGCCCTCCTGGCTGCCTGGTACCTCGCGCTCGGCGCCCGCTCCGAGGCGGGCCCGCCGTGGCCGATGGTGCCGGCCGGCGTGTTCGGGGCGACCGGCCAGGGCGACGACGAGGGTGACCCGGCGTCGGGCTTCGACATCGGACTGGTCGGCGACTGGGGTTACACCCCGCGGCAGCGCCAACGCCTCCCGCGGCTGATCGAGGCGATGAACGGGGCCGGCCTCGCCTTCAGCATTCACGACGGCGACGTGAAGGACGGGCCGCCGCCGTGCACGGAGGAGACCTACCTGGCCACCAGGGATCTGTTCGACCGCTTCCGGCACCCACTGATCTACACCCCGGGCGACAACGAGTGGACGGACTGCTGGCGCTCCGGCGGCGACCCGCTCGATCGCCTCGCCGCGCTGCGCCGCCTGTTCTTCCGCGACGGGGCGTCCCGGGGTCGGCCCCGGATGGCGCTCACCCGGCAGAGCGATCGCTTCCCCGAAAACGCCCGGTGGAAGTGGGGCGGCGTCACGTTCGCCACCGTTCACTTGGCCGGCTCCAACAACGGCCTTCCGGGGTCGGACCGTCCGGGTAACCGGCAGGAGTGGGCGGAACGGCTCGACGCGGACCTGGCCTGGATACGCCAGGCGTTCGGCCAGGCCAGGACCGGCCACAGTCCCGGCCTCGCCCTGTTCATCCATGGCGACCCGCGGTTCGAGCGGCCTCCCGGCCAGCGCTACGGCTACGACGAGTTCCTCCGCGCCCTGGAAAGGGAGGTGGCCGCCTTCGGCCGCCCTGTCCTGCTCGTCCACGGCGACACGCACCGGTACCGCCTCGACCGGCCGTCACTCGGCTACGGGGACCCCGGCCGGAAACTGGCGAACTTCACTCGGGCCGAGACCTTCGGTCCGAAGGATCTGGCCTACGTCCGGGTGCGGGTCGACCCGGAATCGGCCCAGGTCTTCCACGTCCGGCCGGTGATGCTCGGGCCACCGTGCCGCAAGAGTGCGCAAACCTGTCGCTGAACCCGACGGCGTGATCCGGCCCAGAACTATCGGGCGTTCGTGAACCCAGAACCGGTGAGGTAGCGGTTGACGGCCTGCGCGCACTCCCGGCCCTCGTTGATGGCCCAGACGACGAGCGACTGGCCCCGGCGGGCGTCGCCGCAGGCGAACACGCCGGGGGCCGACGTGGCGTAGGCGGGAGCCTCCACGTTGCCGTGGCTGTCCTCGGGCAGGTCGAGTTGCTCCAGAAAGGCATCCCGCTCCGGACGGGCGAAGCCGATGGCGACGAGGACGAGGCCGGCGGGCAGGACCTCCTCGGTGCCGGGCACGGCTTCGAACGTCGGCGGGCCGGCCGACCGGGCGATGTGTACCGCCTCGACCCGCCCATCCACACCCGACAATGACTCCGTGACTACGTCGAAGCGGCGGACCCCGCCCTCGTCCAGCGCGTAGGTGGACGGGAACCGCTTCGGCATCTCCGGCCAGGTGGCGATCTCCCGGGGCCGGGTGCCGGTCGGCGCCGGGTACCGGTCCAGCTGCGTGACCGACAGGGCCCGCTCCCGGTGGGCGTTGGCAATGCAGTCGGCGGCGGTGTCGCCGCCGCCGATCACGACGACGTGCTTCCCGGCTGCGGTAATCCTGTCTCCATGGCGGCTGGCCTCGTAACGAGCGGCGCCCGCCAACCCCAGCGAGATCGCTCGGTTCCGGTCGTAGAGGTAGTCCATGGCCAGATGGACGCCCTCGAGCTTGCCGCCCGGTACGTCGAGCTCCCGGTGCAGCCGAGACCCGACCGCGATGACGACCGCGTCGTAGTTGGTCCGCAACTCCTCGGCGGTGACGTCCACACCGACGTCCACCCCGCAGCGGAACTCGATGCCCTCGGCTTCGAGCACGTTCACCCGGCGGTCGATGAACCGCTTCTCCAGTTTGAAGTCGGGGATACCGAAGCGCAAAAGCCCGCCGGGGGCTTCGTCGCGCTCGTAGACGACGACCCGGTGGCCCGCCTTGTTCAACTGCTGGGCGGCGGCCATCCCCGCCGGGCCGGAGCCGACCACGGCGGCCGTGAGCCCGCTGCGCTGCGCCGGCGGACGGGGGACGACCCAGCCCTCCTCGAAGGCCCGCTCGATGATCGACAGTTCGATCTGCTTGATCATCACCGGGTCGTCGTTGATCTCGAGCACGCAGGCCGATTCGCACGGCGCCGGGCACGTGTAGCCGGTGAACTCGGGGAAGTTGTTGGTGTAGTCGAGCCGTTCGTAGGCGTCGCGCCAGCGGTCCTGGTACACCAGGTCGTTCCACTCGGGGATGAGGTTCCCGAGTGGGCAACCGTT
>CAZCVW010000108.1:0-9794 GCA_964502185.1 uncultured Burkholderiales bacterium | reverse complement strand
CCTCGTCGACGATGATCAGCGTCCGCTCGAACTGGCCCATGTTCTCGGCGTTGATCCGGAAGTAGGCCTGGAGCGGCATCTCGACGTGCGTGTTGGGCGGCACGTAGATGAAGCTGCCCCCGGACCACACGGCCGAGTTGAGGGCGGCGAACTTGTTGTCGTTGGGTGGGATCACCGAACCGAAGTACGGCCTGACCAGGTCGGGCCACTCGCGCACGGCGGTGTCCATGTCGGCGAAGAGGACGCCCTGCTCATCCAGCTCGATCCGGTTCTTGTGGTAGACGACCTCGGACTCGTACTGGGCCGTCACGCCGGAGAGGAACTTCTGCTCCGCCTCGGGGATCCCGAGCTTGTCGTAGGTCTTCCTCACGTCGTCCGGCAGCATGTCCCAGTCGGAGACCTGCTTGTCGGTCGGCTTGATGTAGTAGTAGATGTCGTCGAAGTCGATGCTCGGCATGTTCTTGGCAAACCATTCCAGCATCGGCTTGCGCTCGAACATGTTGAGGGCGCGCAGACGGAACTTGCGCATCCAGTCCGGTTCACCCTTCATCCATGACATCTCGTTGACGATGTCTGCGTTCAAGCCCTTCTTCGGCTTGAAGACGTACTGCTCAGGGTCGGACCAACCCAACTTGTAGCGACCAAGATCCAGCTCGGTAGCTGCCATGAACGCATCGCCCCCCGGCGCGGATCGTCGAAATAATTTCTCCTACGTGGATAGTAACAACTCCGCCGGCCTGGAGCGTCCAGGTCCCGCGGCTTTCACGTCATACCTACCCGATCGCCCCGCCGGCTGATCCTGAACGCCAGTTCGGGCTGGGCGAGGCTACGGGGCGGTGGTCGTCGTGGTCGTCGTCGACGTTGCGGTCGGCTCGGCGCCGGAGGCGGTTCGGGCCTGCCGGACGAGCTCGGCGATGCGCTCGACCGCCTTCTGGTAACCGGCGAGATCACCGGCCTTGAGGGCCGTCTGGGCCTCGTTGTAGGCGGAATCGGCCTGGGCCAGGAGCGCGGCCACGTCGGGCGGCGGCCCGCTGCCGGGAGTCGTCGTCGGGCCTCCCCCGGGATCGGGGGTGGCCGTCCCGGGGGTACCGGGGGCCGGCAGCCCGGGGAAGAGCTTGGCCAGGGCGTCGTCGAGCGACGCGCCCAGCACCGCCTTCCCGGCGTAGACCACGGCCACGAACTTGAACTCGGGCAGCTTGGTGGTGCCCGTCCCCTCGATATAGAGAGGCCGGATGTAGAGGATCGAGTCCTCCGTGGGGATCAGCAGCATGCTCCCCTGGCGGATCTGGGACCCCGACGTGTTGAGCAGCGTCAGGTCCCGGGAGATCTCCGGCGTGGTGTTGATGATCGTGTTGACCTGGTCGGGGCCGAGCACCACCTGGCCCACCGGCATGGAGTAGGCCTCGAGCGTCCCGTACTCCCCCGGGTCCGACTTGGCCACCATGAACGACACCAGGTTGGTCGGCTCATCCCCGCCGCGGGCTGTCGGGACGAAGGGCTGGAGGATGAGGAAGCTCTCCTTCGTCTGCCCGGGCAGGCGCATGAGGAGGTAGTACGGCTCCATGCGGGTCCGCTGGCTCGGTTCGGCCACCAGCGTCCGCCCCGGCCCGGGCGGCAGCGTGGCCGTCGGCGCCGGGTTCTGCTCGCTGCTGAACTGGAGCACGCCCGATCCCGGGTCCTGGGCGACGGCGAAGCGCCGGGTGCCGCTGAAGAAAGTCTGCGGCTGGGTCACGTGGTAGTCGGTGAACTGGTCCGCCTGCACCCGGAACAGGTCCTCCGGGTAGCGCAGGTGGTCGACGAGCCCCTGGGGCATCTCGGAGCGGTCCCGGAACAGCTTGGGGAACGCCTTCTGGTAAGCCCGCACGATCGGGTCCGGGTTCGCCTCGTCGTCGAAGACGTAGAACCGGACCGTCCCGTCGTAGGCGTCGACGGTCGCCTTCACCGAGTTGCGCACGTAGTTGAACCGGCCCCGCAGGCCGCTCGCCTCGTCGAGGCGGTTGCCCCGCGACGTGTAGGACTGCGAGTACGGGTAGCGGTCCGAGGCGGTGTAGGCGTCGATGACCCAGATCACCCGGCCGTTGAGCAGGACGGGGTATGGGTCGGCGTCGTAGTGGAGGAAAGGCGCCGCCTTCTCGACCCGCTCCCGGATGTCCCGCACGTACATCGCCTTGGACGACGGCCGGATCTGGTCGGAGATGAGCACCTTGTAATCCCCGAAGCGCAGGGCGAAGGCCGCCCGGCGGAGGAAGCTGTCGACCCGCACTCCGCCGTCGCCGGCGTAGCGGGTGCTGGCGTCGCGTGGCTCCGACGGGAAGTCGAACTCCTCCACCTTCGTGTTCACGAAGGCGTAGCCCGAGAGCATCTCGCCGTAGTAGAGGGCGGGCTGCTTGATCTCCAGTTCGGTCGACTCCGGCGGGATGTTCCTGACCACGAAGTCGGGGCGCCCGTCCACCGTCACCGCGTTGGAGGGCGAGGCGACCAGACCGTATCCGTGGGTGTAGACGAGGTGCTGGTTCTGCCACTGCTGGCCGGGCAGCTTCTCCTGGTTCAGCTCCCGGGCGGCGAGCACGACCTGGCGGACCTCACCGCCGAGGCGGTAGCGGTCGATGTCCACATCCCCGAACTGGTAGAGCTGGCGGACCTGCTGCAGCTCCTTGTAGGTCTGCTTGAGGACGTCCGGGTCCCACAGGCGGGCGTCGCCGATGGTGCCCTCGTTGGCCTGGATGTCGGCGGCGGTGAGGTCCTCCTTGTACTCGAAGGCTCTGTCCTTCACCTTGTCGAGACCGAAGCCGGCCCGCGTGGCGGTGATGTTCCGCTCGATGTAGGCCTCTTCCTTCTGGAACTCGTTCGGCTCGACCTGGAACCGCTGGATGGCGGCCGGATAGATGCCGCCGATCACCACCGAGACGAACGACCACAGCCCCACCGCGATCACCGGCAGGACCCAACCCCGCAGGCGGATGTTGACCAGGAAGAGGATCGCGGCGGCGATCGAGATCACGATCAGCATGTTGAGGGCGGGGAGCTCCGCCTTCACATCGGTGTAGCCGGCGCCCTGGACGACCCCCCGGGTCGAGAAGTTCAGGTCGTAGCGCTGGAGCCAGTAACCGAACGCCTTGAGGACGGCCATGGCGCCGAGGATCACCGACAGGTGCGCCTTGACCTGCGGGGTCACCCGCTGGTTGGGGCCCTGGACCCGGATCCCCCCGTTCAGGTAGTGGGCGACGGCGGTGACGAGCAGGACGATCACCATGGCGGCGAAGGCCCACTCGAAGACGAACTTGAGGAACGGCATGGTGAAGACGTAGAAGCCGATGTCCGTGTCGAACTGGGAGTCGGCGATGCCGAAGTCGACCCGGTTGCGGAACAGCACCCACTCTTCCCACCGGGACGTGAGCCCGCCGCCGGCGATGAAGGCCAGGAAGGCGGCGACCATCACCCGCACCCGTCCGGCGTAGGGCCCGACCACCTGGCGGTACCGCTCGACCAGTTCCTCCTCCGGCCCGGGCGGGCGGAAGCGGGGGGCGAGGCGGTCGGCGATGATCAGGTTGACCAGGATCAGCACGAAGAAGGCGGCGGTGAACACCACGGCGGGCAGCGCCTTGGCGACGAGCAGGCCCCGCCAGACGTCCGTGTAGCCGACCTCTTCGAACCAGAGGTAGTCGGTGTAGAACCCGGCGATACCTCGCAGGCTGATCAGGAGGAAGAAGATCAGACCGGCCAGGCCGACGAGCCAGATCCGACGGTTACTCGGCCGCCGGCGCCGATCCAAAGTGGGCAGCCGCATAGGGGCGCACTCTAGAGGGCGGCCAGGCATGTTCGAGCGGGCGAGAAAGACCGCAACAACGGGGGCGGGTGGTGGCCCGGTCGGGCCCACTACCCGCCGAGCAGGCCGCCGACGCCGTTCAGGAGCCCGCCGACCAGGCCGCCGCCGGACGGCGGAGCGGTCGTCGTCGTGGTGGGTGCGACCGCGGGAGCGGGCGCCGGCGTCGTGACCGTGGTCTGGGTCGACGTGCCGAGCAGGCCGTCGAGGAGGCCGGAGAGCAGCCCCTCGAGCGGGTCGATCAGGGGCTCGAGCAGCGGGTCGAGGAGGCTGCCCGTGGGCGGGATGTCGATCCGCTTGGGGGGGGTCGAAGGCGGCGGCTTCGGGCCGCCGGGCGGGGTGGTGCCCGCCGGCGGGGTCGTGGGCTCGGTGTTCGGCGGCGTCGTGGTCGAACCGGAGCCGGGCGAACCCGGACCGGTGCCGGTGCCCACCTCGACGGTGCCGTTCGTGCTGTCGATCGCCCCACCGCGGCCCACGCCCCGGTTGGAGATGATCCCGCCCAGCAGCTTCTCGAGTTCGGGCGAGACGGCCACCGGCGACGCCGAGAGCGCGCCCAGAGCCGACTCGAGGTTGCCGAGCACCGGGTTCGGGTTGAGACCACGGTCGGCGGCCACCAGGCCCCAGCTGGCCCCTTCCGAGCGGAAACCGAAGACATGCGACACCCGGGTCCGGAAGTCGCCCTCGTCGAGCGAGACGAGCACGAGGCCGATCAGGTTCTCGGCGGGGGCCCGGCCGGCGAGGAGCTCGGGGGTGATCGGGGCGTCGCCCAGGGCCGGCACGAGCGTCCGGAACAGCTCCGGCCCCTGCGGTACCTCGTCGGGCAGTCTCTCTTCGAAGCCCCGGCCCATAACCTCGAGCTGCTGGCTGACGTCGAGAACCTCAGGCAGCATCCGCACGTCCCAGGCGTCGGAGGCCCGCAGCTGGAGGGGTTCGGGATCGGCCGGCAGGAGCCCGGTCCCGGCCGCCACCGCCTGGCGGTAGACGGGGATGGTCAGGGACTGCTCGTCCTTCTGGGAGTCGAGCAGGATGTTGCCCTTGTAGACACCGGCGGCGAACGAGGCGGCCCGCCGCAGCTTGGCGGCGCCGGCTACGGTCACCGTGGCGGTGCCGCCGTCGATCTTGAGGGTGTCCTTCCCGGACTCGGCCAGCAGGTCCCCCTCTTCCAGCAGAAGGACGCCGTCCGTGCCGGTGCCCACCATCACGGTGGTCCCCTTGCGCAGTTCCACGGTGGCGGCGGCGGGCAGTTCCAGCACCGCGCCACCTTCGACGACCCGGACCCGGTCGTTGCGGCCGAGGACGCGGTTGCTGGCCGCCCGCTCGAAGGCGGCGCCGTTGACCGAGACCTCCACGATGCCGCTGGCGTCCAGGCGGGCCTCCCCCGGGCGGAGCGTACGGTCGACGCTATCCACTCCGACGACGATGAGGCCGGCCAGGAGCACGGCGATGATGGCCGAGGAAAGCGGGGCGACGACCGTCCGGTTCAGGGCGTTCACTGCGAGCCCCCGGCGGACCCGTTCCCGGTAACCGGCGACGCAACCGGCACGCGGATGACGAAGCGGGAGCCGCGGCCGAGCTCAGAGGTGCAGTCCAGGGTGCCGTTGTGGGCCGCCACGACCCGCTGGACGAAGGGCAGGCCGAGGCCGAGGCCGCCGTAGCGGCGGGTGGCGGAACCGTCGAGCTGGGAGAAGTCGGCGAAGATCCGGTCAAAGTCGGCGGGGGCGATACCGATGCCCTCGTCGTCCACGGAGATCTCCACGGCGCGCCCGTCCGTCGCTCCAATCAGCTCGGCCTGGACGCTCACCACTCCCCCTTCCGGTGAAAACTTCACGGCGTTATCAACCAGTTCGTCGATGGCCCGCTCAAGAAGACGACGGTCGGCGAGCAGGCGCGGCCGTCCGCTCACGTGTTCTTCGACACGGTGACGGTCGCTCCTTGAGCCCCAGCGCTCACAAATCTCATGAACCAGGCCGGCGACGTCGACCGGCTCGCTGCGCAGGACCAGCTTCCCGGCCTCCATGGCGGCGAAGTTCACGAGGATGTCGACGATCCGCTCGAGGCGCTCGGAGGACTCGAGGATCCCGTCGAGGAAGGTGCCCACCTTCTCCCGGGTCAGCTGGCGGGTCTCGGGCATGTGCTGGTCGCGCCGCAGCATCTCGGCGTAGCCCTTGATGGGCGTGAGCGGTGTGCGCAGTTCGTGGGAGATGTTGGAGAGGAACTCGGTCTTGGCCCGCTCGATCTCGAGTTCCCGGCGCATGTCGCGCAGCACGTAGATGGCCCCGAGCACGCCGCCGTGCTCGCTGCGGATGGGCGCGCCCGACAGCGCGACCGGAAGCAGCTTGTCGTGACGGTTCTCCACGAAGCCGACCGCCGACCACGCCTCGAAGTTGGGGAGCTCGAACCGATCCGACAGTGAGGAGCCGGTGCGGTCCTTGGCCCGAATGACGTTGGCCACCGGTTTGCCCATCTCCCGGGTGCCGCGGACGCCGAGCATCGCCTCGGCGGCGGGGTTCATCATGGCCACGAGCCCGACCGGGTCGGCCGCCACCAGGCCGTCGGTCATGGAGTTGAGCACCGCCTCCATCTGGGCGGCGCCCTCCCGCAACTCGGAGGCCATGCGCTCGATCGACCCGGCCATCTCGTCGAACGACGATCCGAGGAGCCCGATCTCGTCAGGGCTGCGCAATCCCGACCGGACGGACAGGTCACCCCGGCTGATCTGCTCGGCGGTGAGGGCCAGCTTCCGCAGAGGCGCTCCGAGGCGGGAGCCGGCCGCCGCGGCCAGGGCCAGGGCGAGGGCCGCGGCGCCGAGCGCGACGAGGAAGAGGGTGCGGAACAGGGAGGCCCGGGCTTCGGCGATCCCCTTCCCGTCGATGGTGACGATGACGGCGGCGGTCGGCGGAGAGTTCGGTGGCACCCGTTCGCGGGGCGGCGGGATGGCGGCGGCGGCGACGAACTTGTCCAGGCCCTTGAGCTGACCCTGGCGCTTCGACTCGGTGCCCCGCCGGAAGACCTCGGTGACGAGGGCCCGCCCGTCGTCCCCGTCGAGGACGTCGAACTGCTCCTTCACGTCTTCGCGGGACAGGGTGCTGGCCAACAGGAGGTCGCGACCGACGATGGACAGATCGGTGTCCTTCTGGTCGGCGACCCGGTCCGCCAGGTAGCCCCGGTCGATGAAGAAGCCGGCCACGATGGCGCCGAAGTGGGTCTCCACCCCGCGGGCGTCACGGAACTTGAGGAGCTGGACACCGAGCGCCATCAGGCTGTCGTTCTGGGTGGGCTCGACCCCGCCGGCCGGAGCCGGGAACGGTTGCTTGAAAGCCTCGGCCACGATCGGGCTGTTGTCGAGCTGGGCCAGGACCGTGGGGCCGAGCGCCTTGTCCTTGTCGGAGGCGATGTTGTTCTTCTCGGCGTCGAAGTAGGCGAGGAAGTCGACCCGCCCGTAGCTGTTCCGGAGGATCTTGAGGATCTGCCCGACGGCGACCGAGTCCTTGCGGGCCACCGCGTCGCGGCCGTCCGGCGAGAAGGCGATGACCTTGGAGATGAAGTCCGCCTGTCCGAGGGCGTCGTTCTTCTTCCCGTTGATGAGCTTCGCCTCGATGCGGGCCCGGTCGGTCGCCCGCTCCAGCGCCTGTTTGGAGACGTTGTCCCTGAGCACCTGCGACAGCACTCCGGACAGCACCAGCACCACGGCCACGAGCAGCACGCCGGCGGCCGCGGCGATACGGGTGGCCAGCGAGCGGCGGGCGGCCAGCCACAGCGCCAACCCGATCCCGCATCCACCCAGGAAGCGGAGCAGGTCGCCGAGGTGCTCGTCCTGCACCGGGACGACGGTCTCGGCCACCACGAGGAGGGCGAGGGAGGCCAGCAGCGCGGTGCGCGGCCACCGTGCTCCCACCCCCAGGCACCCCAGGGCCAGCAGGACGACGGCGGCGATCCGCAGGTTGTCGAGCAGTTGCTGGCGGTCGGTGACATCGCTGAAGGCGCCGTGGAACAGCGCCACGACTGCCAGCAGGGTGGCGGTACCGGCCAGGACCGTCCGACCGAGGGTGTTGACCCGTAGCAGGTCGGGCCGCAGCACGAGCACGGCCAGGAAGCTCGCGCCCGCGAGAAAGAGAACGAGATCAGAGGCGAGCGAAAGGATCTCGGAGGAGGTGCTCATCGGGCCTCAGCCTGGTGCTCCATCGAAGACCCTTCACTTCTGCCCAGAACGGGCATTGACCCCGAAAGGCTACCGTACGTGAGTTCCCCGTTGGATGAGCGCGAAGGGCCTTTGCCGCTTTTGCCCCGTTCTCCGCGGACCTCCCGCTCGCATTCAGGAAACGGCCCGCCGCATTTAGGACACGGGTTGTATATTGGGCAGCGCGACCCCGCTTCCACCCAGGGTCTCCAGGGCGGCCAGGGCCTCTTCCAGGGTACGCACGGCGACGATCTTCATCTTCCCGGCGTGGGTTTTGGCCTCTTCCTCTTCTTCCGGCGGGACCAGGAACGCGGCCGCTCCCGCATTCCGGGCCGTGACGGTCTTCTGGGCCACGCCGCCGACCACGCCGACGCCTCCGAGGCTGTCGATCGTCCCGGTGACCGCCACCTGGCGGCCGCCGGTGAGCTCCCCCGGGCTCAGCTCGTCGATGAGGGCCAGGGTGAAGGCGAGGCCGGCCGACGGTCCGCCCACCAACCCCGTGTCGATGGTGACCTCAACCGGAAACCTGTACTGCAGCTCGAACGTTTGGAGCACGACCCCGATGCGGGCCTGGCCGTCGCCGGCGTCGGCCGCCTGGAGTTCGACGTCCTGCTCCTGATCGCCGCGCCGGAAGTGCACGGCGATGGTCTCGCCGGGCTTGTGCTGGCGGACGAGGGCGACGACCTGGTCGTGGAGCGAGACCGGCTGGCCGTCCACCGCGGTGATGACGTCCCCCGGCGCCAGCCGCTGGTCGGCCGGGTCGCCCGCCTTCACGTCGGTCACGAAGGCGCCCTTGCCGTCGACCGTCACCCGGTAGCCCAGGCGCTCGAGGGCCACCTTCGTGGCGGTCAGCTTGGAGGTGTCCATCGCCTGGATGTTGAGCTGGCGGACCTCCTTGCGGGGGGCGCCACCGGTGATCTGACGTTCGGGCACCACGTCGACCTCGTCGTCGAGCCAGCCCCGGAGCGCCTCGAAGACGTTGACGTCGCCCGCCAGGGAGACGGTGGTGAAGAGGATGTCACCCTCAGGGTCGTAAACCTGGGCCTGGCCGTCCTTCACCTGGATCAGCTGCGCCACCGGCCGAGCCTCGCCGGGCGAGATCAGGTAGTACGGAACCCGGACGAAGGCGGCCACGACGACCGGCACGAGCAGCAGCACCACCGCCAACGGCAGCAGGTAGGCGCGACGGTGCCAGAGCCAGGGGGTCCGAGGCGGGGGCGGCGGGGCGCTCCCCGGGAAGCTGCTGGGATCGATGACCGCCTCCGCGTGGGTTCTTCTGAACGGAAGAAGAGCCTATCGGGCCACTAGACCGGCACGGACGAGACGAACGCTCCCCGGACGACATAGCGCTGCCGGGCGCTCCCCGGCGGGTGACAGGCGAAGAGTGTGATCGTAGCGTCGGGGGTGGGGTCGACGATGTGGACGTCCTTCGGAGTCACGACCTCCGAACGGGTCATGTGGTACGTGAAGACCCCGTCGTTCAGCTTGAAGATGATCTCGTCCCCCGGCGCCAGCTTGTCGATGTTCCGGAACGGGTGCGAGTGGGTGACCCGGTGGCCGGCGAAGACGGCGTTGCCCAGCTGGCCCGGGCGGGCGCTGCCCGGCCAGTGCCCCGGGCCCTGGTCGATGACGGTCAGGGTTACGCCCTCGTAGATCGGATGGACCAACCCGATCTTGGGGATTTGAATCTCACCGATCTGGACGATCGGCTCGGCCGCCCGGGGCGGAGGGGGCGCGACCGGCGTGGTGGCCGCGGCCGGCGCCGGCTGGGCGCCGGTGGTCGTCGTGGTCTCG
>CAZCVW010000107.1:5904-9805 GCA_964502185.1 uncultured Burkholderiales bacterium | reverse complement strand
GGCGGGGCGAAGGGCGACCGTCAGCGCTGAGCCATCGATCTCCGCCTCGTGCCGGAACGTCGCTTCCGCGAGGTCTCCGTGGTGCAGCTCCGTCGCGAGCGTCTCGGCCGCGATGTCATCAGCGTGGACGCGGAGGGCTTCGGCCAGCTCCCCGTGAGCCTCGAGCCCGAGGACGATCCGATCGCTCACGTCCAGACCGGCAGCCTTGCGGGCGTCCTGGACCAGGCGGACGGCCTCGCGCGCGGATCCCTCGCGGCGCAGCTCGGGCGTGAGCTCGAGCTCGAGCGCGACCGTGAGCCCGCCGTCACCGGCCACACCCCAACCTTCGACCCTGTCCTGCACGAGATCCACGTCGTTCGGCTCGAGGGCGATCTCGCCGGCCCCCGGGACCGCGACCCAGACCGTCTCGCCGTGCGCGAGCCGCGAGGCGAGCGCGCCGTCGTCCTCGGCGAGCGCGGAGGCGACGTCCTTCACGCGCCGACCGAGCCGAGGACCGAGAGTCTTGAAGTTCGGCTTCGCGCGCCAGCGCCCGAACCGCTCCGCGGACTCGGCGAACTCCACGCGCTTCACGTTCAGCTCGTCCGCGACGAGGGCGAGCAAGGGCAGGAGCTCCTCGTGGTCGCCCGGGTAGTGGACGACCGCCTCCAGGAGCGGCTGGCGGACCCGCACCTTCGTCTCGGTCCGGATCGTGCGCCCGAGCGAGACGATCTGTCGCACGCCCTCCATCGCCGCGTCGAGCGCGGGGTCCACGAGGTCGTCGTCGGCGACGGGGTAGTCCGACAGATGCACCGAGGGTGCCGCTCCGCCGCGGCCGGCCGACAGATTGCGCCACAGCTCCTCGGTGATGAAGGGCGTGAACGGCGCGAGCAGCTGCGCGAGCGTGACGAGGCTCTCGTGCAACGTGAGGAACGCCGACCGAGTGTCCGGGCCGCCGGACCCATCCGGATCCCAGAACCGCCGGCGGGACCGCCGCACGTACCAGTTCGACAGGTCGTCCACGAACCGGGCGATCCGCCGACCGGCGCCGGTGGCGTCGTAGGCGTCGAGCCCGGCGCGCGCCTCCCGAACCGTCTGGGCGAGCTGAGAGGAGATCCACCGGTCGAGGACGGGTCGATCGGCGACCGGCACCTCGGGGCCGTCCGCAGGGTCGAAGCCGCTCGCGTTCGCGTACGTGACGAAGAACGCGTACACGTTCCAGAGCGTCAACAGGAACTGCCGGACGACCTCGTCGAGGATCTCCATGCCGACGCGCCGAGGCGCCCACGGTGAACCGCTCGTGAGCAGGTACCAGCGCAAGGCGTCGGCGCCCTGGCGATCGAGGACCTGCCATGGATCGATCACGTTGCCGATCGACTTGCTCATCTTGCGGCCGTCCTCGTCGACCAGGAGGCCGAGGCACACGCAGTTGCGATAGGTGACCGAGTCGAAGTGCAGCACGCCTTCGGCCATCAGCGTGTAGAACCAGCCGCGCGTCTGGTCGATCGCCTCGCAGATGAAGTCGGCGGGGAAGCGCCGGGCGAACGTGTCCCCCGAAGAGAACGGGTGGTGGAACTGGGCGGCGGGCATCGAGCCGGAGTCGAACCAGGCGTCGAGGACCGGTTCCACCCGGGTGGCCGTCGCCCCGCAGCCGTCGACCGGGCACGGGAAGGTGACGTCGTCGACGTAGGGCCGGTGCAGGTCGAGGGTCGACAGGTCCCGTCCGGCCCGTTCCGAGAGTTCGGCCACCGAGCCGATGCAGGTGTCGTGCGGCGTGGGTCCTGCGCAGCGCCAGACGGGCAGCGGGGTACCCCAGTAGCGGTCGCGGGACAGGGCCCAGTCGACGTTGTTCTCCAGCCAGTCCCCGAAGCGCCCGTGCTTGATGTGGGGCGGCTGCCAGTTGACGGCCTCGTTCTGGGCCAGCAGTTCGGCCCGGCGGGCCCGTGTCCGTGCGAACCACGACGTCTTGGCCCAGTAGATGAGGGGCGTGCCGCAGCGCCAGCAGTGGGGGTACGAGTGCGTGTAGCGCTCCACCTTCACCAGGCGGCCGGCGGCTTCCAGGTCCCGGATGATGTCCGGATCGGCGTCCTTCACGAACTTCCCGGCGTAGGGCGCCACCACGGGCTCGAACCGGGCGGCGGCGTCCACCGGGTTGAGGGTAGGCAGGCCCTCGGCCAAACCCACCTCGCGGTCGATCTCGCCGAAGGCGGGGGCGAGGTGCACGATGCCCGAGCCGTCGTCCGTGGTCACGAAGCCGGCGGCCACGACCCGGTTGGCGCGGGCGGCTCCGTCGATCGGCAGGAAGTCGAAGGGGCGTTCGTAGTGGAGGCCGACGAGGTCGGCGGCGCCGATCGGGCCGACCACCTCGGCGCCCTCGCCGAGCACGGCTTCGACCCGGTTGGCGGCCAGGACGACGTCGCGCCAGCCGGCGGTGCGGGCCCTGACATAGGGAATCTCGGGGCCGACGGCGGCGGCGACGTTGGAGATGAGCGTCCACGGCGTCGTCGTCCACACCAGGAGGTCGAAGTCTCGGTCGACGACGGGGAAGCGGACGTAGACCGAGTCCTCGGTCACGTCCTCGTAGCCCTGGGCCACCTCGTGGGAGGAGATGGCGGTACCGCAGCGCCCGCAGTAGGGGACGACCTTGAAGCCCTCGTAGAGGAGGCCCTGGTCCCACATCTGGCGGATCAGCCACCACACCGTCTCGATGAACTCGTTGGAGAGGGTCCAGTAGGCGTCGTCGGTGTCGAGCCACATGCCGATGCGCTCGGTCAGCGCCGCCCATTCCTCGACGTAGCGGGTGACGGACTCCCGGCAGCGCCGGTTGAACTCCTCGATCCCGTACTCGCGGATCTGGGTCTTCCCCGACAGCCCGAGCTCCTTCTCGACCTCGACCTCCACGGGCAGGCCGTGGCAGTCCCAACCGCCCTTACGGGCGACGTAGCGGCCCCGCATCGTGTGGAAGCGGGGAAACAGGTCCTTGAACGAGCGGGCCCACACGTGGTGGAGGCCGGGGCGGCCATTGGCCGTCGGGGGGCCCTCGTAGAAGACCCACTCGGGGGCGCCCTGGCGGCGGCGCAGACTCTCCTCGAAGACCCGGTGGCGGCCCCACCGCTCGAGAACCCGCTCTTCGAGCGCGACGAAGTCCACGGACGACTCGACGGGGGGGAAACTCACAGCCCGTAGACTACCGGGGCATTTCCCAGACCCGCTGTCGATCGGCCAGCGCCCGATTCCGATTCTCGATCCGATTCTTCTTGCAGCCTGGAGGCGATGTGAGCGAGGTTTCCGACCTCTACGACGAGAGTGCCGAGGGGGTCGTCCTCCACGTCCACGTGCAGCCGGGCGCCGGGCGCAGCGCGGTGGTGGGGCGCCACGGCGACTCCCTCAAGGTGCGGGTGGCGGCACCGCCGGTGGAAGGCCGGGCCAACGAGGCGACCCGGGCGCTGCTGGCCGACGCCCTCGGCCTGGCCAAGGGCGACGTCGAACTGAGGGGCGGCGAATCGTCCCGGTCGAAGCGGTTCCGGCTGCTGGGAATCGACCCTGAAGAGGCCGACAGGCGGCTCCGGGTGGCGCTCGAGACGACCAAGGCCGAGCCGGGCAACCGGTCGGCTTCGCCACGCTGAGCGCGAGCATCGCCCGGACTGGGTTGACCGGTTGGTAAAATCACGTGCTTCTTTCAGGTAGCACTGGTCCCCGGGCGTGGGCGGCCGGTCGAGTGCCCGGGGGTGCGGGGGTTGCCCCGGGAAGGAGAGGGACCCAAATGGCGAGAGCAGGGGCCAGCGAGTCCCTCGAGCAGCCGTCCTCCAAGCCCCGGGCCGCCAAGGCTGTCCCGAAGACGGCCAAGAAGACCGATCCGGCCGCGGGCGAGCCGGTCGAAGCTGCGTCGAAGGGCAAGGCCAAAACGGCCGGCGCAGCCAAGGCG
>CAZCVW010000107.1:5692-5804 GCA_964502185.1 uncultured Burkholderiales bacterium | reverse complement strand
GCCGGTCGAAGCTGCGTCGAAGGGCAAGGCCAAAACGGCCGGCGCAGCCAAGGCGAGCCCGAAGCCGAAGCCGAAGCCGGAGGCTCCGACCACCGTCGCGTCTCCGACGCCC
>CAZCVW010000107.1:0-5592 GCA_964502185.1 uncultured Burkholderiales bacterium | reverse complement strand
AAGAGAGTCGCGTCTCCGACGCCCAAGAGAGTCGCGTCTCCGACGCCCAAGAGAGTCGCGTCTCCGACGCCCAAGAGAGCGGCGTCCCCGATGCCCAAGAAGAAGGCGGCGTCCGCCGCCAAGAAGGGACCGGCACCGAAGGTGGGCAAGGCTGATCCGGGGGCGCCGGCGACTGGACGCTCCGGCGGGTTCCCGCCGAAGACCCTCGAGAAGCTACGCAAGCTGCTCGAGGAGGAGCGGGAGACCTACCTCCGCCAGGCGGAGGACCTCGCCGCCGAGGCCGAGGCCCTCGCCTCCGAGCGGGAACCCGGGGACACCCAGTTCGACGAGGAGTCGGGCGAGGGTGACACCCTGAACGTGGAGCGCGAGCGTGATCTCGCCCTGTCCGCGTCGGCCCGCCAAGCGGTGGAGGAGATCGACCGGGCCATCGTCCGCATGAACGGCGACACCTACGGTGTCTGCGAGCGGTGCGGGAAGAAGATCTCGGTCGCCCGGCTGGAGGCGCTGCCATACGCAGCCCTCTGCATCGACTGCAAGTCCCGCGAGGAGCGCCGGCGCTGACCCAAGAACCAGCCGGAGCGGCCCGGCCCCCCCGGGGCGGGGCGGCCCAGCGCTTCTCGGGATACGTGGGCACCAGAGGCCCCTTCCTGGTGGCCGCGGCCGTCGTCCTGGTCGATCAGGTCACGAAGATCTGGGCGGTGGCCGAGTTGTCCGACGGCCCCGTCAAGCTCATCGGCGACACCCTGCAACTGCGGCTGACCCGGAACCCCGGCGGTGCTTTCAGCCTGCTGACCGGTTTCACGCCACTGTTGGCGCTGCTGGCCGCGGCCATGGTCGTCGTGATCGTCCGCACCACCCGAAACACGGACGACCGGCTCGTCGCCTATGGGCTGGGCCTCGTGCTCGGCGGGGCGCTGGGGAACCTCGTCGACCGCGTCGTCCGTGACCCGGGCTTCCTGTCGGGTCACGTCGTGGACTTCATCCGGGTCGGGTTCTGGCCGACCTTCAACCTGGCCGACTCGGCCATCACCGTGGGAGTCATCCTCATCGTGTTACGAAGCGCCCGAGCGTGAACGACCAGCCAGCTGACCGATGTGGTGAGCATTTCTCCGTGCCGGCCTCCTTGGCCGGTGAACGCGTCGACCGGGCTGTGGCGCTCCTCACCGGCTGGAGCCGGGCCGAAATTCAGGGACTGGTGGAGGCCGGCGCCGTCCGGGTGGGCGGCCGGACGGTGGCCAAGAGCCACCGGCTGGTCGAGGGCGACGAGGTCGAGGTGGAGGGCGCCCCTCCCCCGGAGGCCCCGCCGGTGGCCGAAGCGGTCGACTTCACCGTCCTGTACGCCGATGCCGACGTGGCCGTCGTGTCCAAGCCGGCCGGGCTGGTCGTCCACCCCGGCGCCGGGCACGAGACCGGGACGATGGCGTCCGGGCTCCTGCAGCGGTTCCCCGACGTCGCCGGCGTGGGCGAACCCATGCGGCCCGGGATCGTGCACCGTCTCGATCGGGACACCAGTGGCCTCATGGTGGTGGCCCGTTCGCCCCACGCCTACGAGGTCCTCACCACCGCCTTGGCGGCCCGGGAAGTGGAACGGCGCTACACCGCGCTGGCCTGGGGGGAGTTCGACTCCCGCCGGGGGACGATCGACGCCCCCATCGGCCGGTCCACGGCCCGGCGCACCCGCATGGCGGTCCGGGAGGCGGGGCGGGAGGCCAGAACCGGCTACGAGGTGATCCGCCAGTTCCACGACCCCACGGTGGCGCTGGTGGAATGCACGCTGGAGACCGGGCGCACCCATCAGATCCGGGTGCACCTGTCCGCCATCGGGCACCCGATCGTGGGCGACGGCACCTACGGCGGCGACCGCCAGCCCCTCCGGCCCGGGCGCCCGTTCCTCCACGCCTACTCGCTGGCCTTCATCCATCCGGAGACGGGCGAGCGCCTGGCCTTCTCCGATCCGCTGCCCCCCGAACTGGAGAAGATGCTGGCCGCGCTCGAGAGCTAGCGCAGCCGCGGCGCTCGGCGTTCGAATCCGGCAGCTCACTCGTGGTCGACCGGCGAGCCGGTGAGGTCGTGGCCCTCCAGCGTCCGCTTGACCAGGTCGGCGAGGGTGTGCCCCTCGAGGTAGGCCCGCATCGACTCCGACACCTGCACCCAGACGTCCTGGACGGCGCAGTGGCCCTCGCGGTGGTCGTGCTCGTCGAAGTAGGTGGCGATGGGGCCGTCGGCGGCCGACACGATGTCGGCCAGCGTGATCTCCTCCGGCGGACGGGCGAGAACGTACCCGCCGCCCACCCCGCGCTTGGAGCGGGCGATGCCGGCTCCCTTCACCGCCAGGAGGATCTGCTCGAGGTAGGGCTGGGGCAGTCCGGTCCGTTCCGCGATCTCTTTCACGGACGTCGGGCGGTCATAGCCGTGCAGGGCCATGGACAGCAGAGCCCGCGCTGCGTAGTCCCCCCGGGTTGACACCTTCACGTGTCAATCGTCGCGCGCCGGTGAAGGAAGGTCGACCGCACGCCGCTAGCCTCCGGCGGATGGAGCCTGTCCGTCCCGACTACCGCGGTCCGAACGTGGCCGGTGTCGTGCCCGCCCTGCTCGGGCTGACGGCGGTCGACTGGCTGCCCGCCTGCGTGGCCGGCGCCGAGGCTGTGGTCCTGCTGGCGCTCGACGGGTTCGGCTGGGAGGCCGTCCAGGCGAACGCCCACCTCCTGCCGGTGCTGTCCGGCCTGGAGGGGCGGGCCATCACCACCGTCGTGCCGTCTACGACAGCCGCCGCCCTCACCTCGATCGTCACGGGCCAGACCCCGTCCCGACATGGCCTCTTCGGCTACCGGATGCGGGTCGGTGGCCAGGTGCTGGACGTGCTGCGCTGGCGGGTGCCCGAGGGACGGCCGCCGGCCGTCGACTCGGTCACCTCGGTCGAGGCTTTCCGGGGCCAGTCGCTCCCGGTGGTGACCCGGGCGGAGTTCGTCCGCACCGGCTTCACCGACGCGCACATGCGCGGCGCCCGGTTCGTGGGGTGGCGGACGACCTCGACGCTGGTCACCCACGTCGCCGGCCTTGTCTCCTCGGGGGAGCGCTTCGTCTACGCCTACTACGACGGCGTCGACAAGGTGGCGCACGAGTACGGGCTCACGGGGTCGTTCTTCCCGGCCGAGCTGGTCGCCGCCGACCGCCTGGTGGGCGATCTCCTGGCCGCCCTCCCGTCGAATACCGCCCTCGTCCTCACCGCCGACCACGGCCAGGTGCAGTTCGAGGACTGGGTGACGCTGGAGCCACTGGCCCCGATGATCGGCGCCTACGCCGGCGACGCCCGCTTCCGCTATCTCCACGCCCGCCGGGGCGGCGAGGCCGACCTGGCCAAGGCGGCCGAGGACCTGGTCGGGGATCGGGCCTGGGTGCTCACGCGGGAGCAGTTGATCGACGAGGACTGGCTGGGCCTCGAGCGCCCGGCCGGCGACGTGATCTCCAGGATTGGCGACGTCGCCCTGGCCGCCCGGGGTACCGTCGCCTTTGTCGATCCCACTCACCCGACCGAGACCAAACTGCTAGCCGGGCACGGCAGTCTGACGGCCGCCGAGATGCTGGTGCCCCTGCTGGCCGGGCGAGGCCAGAAGAACTAGGGGCTGGTCCGCCGGTCCCCCAGCGCCTCGATCAGAACGGAGCGTCGGGCAGGGCTGTAACCGTCCGGCCGGCCCGGACGGCGTCCCGCCAGGCCGCCAGCACCGCGGTGGCGTGGGCGGGAAAGGCGATCTCGTCGGGGACCTCCTCGGGGGTGAACCACCCGAGCTCCGACGCCTCGGCGGGATCAGGCTCGCCGTGGTGGGTGCCGTGGGCCACCGCATGGTAATAGGCATTGAGCGTCGCCACCGGCTGATCGGTGCCAGACGGGCCAGTGTCCGACGGGTTGGGGTATCGGTCGAGCCACATCCCGAGGTAGCCGGTGATCTCAACGTCGAGCCCGGTCTCCTCCCACGCCTCCCGGCGGGCGGCGGCGATGGGGTGCTCCTCGGGGTCGCAGAAGCCTCCGGGGATGTCCCACCGACCCAGCCAGGGCTCGATGGTGCGCCGGAGCAGCAGCAGGCGCCCGTCCCGCATGACGAGGGCTCCGGCGCACGGTTTGGCGTTGCGCCAGTGCTCGGTCCCACAGCTCGGGCAGGTGACCGGGGGGCGTCGGGACAAGGGGGTGCCGCAGGCGGAACAGAACCTCACGGCCGGGGGAGCCTAACGGGCATCGCCGGGCCCGTTATCTTCTCTTGCCATTCCCGGGCGCGAACCGTACGCTCGAACGAGTTACAGCGCTGTGATTCTTTCCACAACTCGTCCACAGCCTGTGGAGAACTCTTGAGCTCCCCCTTCGTACATCTCCACCTCCACACCGAGTTCTCGATGCTCGACGGCGCCGCCCGCATCGACGACGTGATGGCGGCCGCGGCGGCCGACGGCCAGCCCGCCATCGGCATCACCGACCACGGCAACATGTACGGGGTCCTCGACTTCGTGAAGGCGGCCGAGAAGGTCGGGATCAAGCCGATCATCGGCACCGAGGGCTACTTCGTCACCACGTCGCGCTTCGACCGCCCCCGCCGCGCCGAGCACGAGATCTTCCACATCACGCTGCTGGCCGAGACGACCAAGGGCTACGAGAACCTCATCAAGGTCAGCTCGGCGGCCTACCTCGACGGCTTCTTCTACAAGCCCCGGCTCGACTTCGAGCTGCTCGAGAACCACCGCGACGGCCTGATCGCCACCAGCGGCTGCCTGGGTGGCGTGGTCTGCCAGGCGCTGCTCAAGGACGACCTCGAGGGCGCCACCACCACCGCCGCCCGCTTCCAGGACATCCTCGGGCGGGACAACTTCTTCATCGAGCTGCAGGACCACGGCCTGGCCGAACAGCACCAGACCAACCCGCAGCTCATCGAGATCGGCCGCAAGATCGGCGCGCCGCTGCTCGTCACCAACGACAGCCACTACGTCCACAAGCACGACGCCACCGCCCACGACGCGCTCCTGTGCGTGCAGACCGGCGCCAGCATGGACGACCCGAAGCGCTTCAAGTTCGACGCCCAGGAGTTCTACCTGAAGTCGGCGGCGGAGATGCGGGCGCTGTTCTCCGAGGTGCCCGAGGCGGCCGACAACACGCTGTGGATCGCCGAGCGGGCCAACACCCAGATCGAGTTCGGCAAGGCGGTGCTGCCGCAGTTCGCGGTGCCCGACGGGCACACCGAGGAGTCCTATCTGCGGTACCTGACGGAGGAGGGCGCCCGGGAGCGCTACGGCGACCCCCTCCCGGCCGATGCCCGGGCGCGGATCGATTACGAGCTCAAGGTCATCTCCGACATGGGCTTCGAGGCCTACTTCCTCGTGGTGTGGGATCTGATCCGCTACGCCCGGGAACGGAAGATCCGGGTCGGCCCGGGCCGGGGCAGCGCGGCGGGGTGCTGCGTGGCCTACTGCCTGCGCATCGTCGACATTGACCCGCTCCGCTTCGGCCTCTTCTTCGAGCGGTTCCTCAACCCGGGTCGCAAAGAGATGCCCGACATCGACATGGACTTCGACTAGCTCTACCGGGGCGAGATGATCAAGTACGCGGCC
>CAZCVW010000106.1:7514-9819 GCA_964502185.1 uncultured Burkholderiales bacterium | reverse complement strand
CGCTGGGAAGGCGCCGGCCCCGCAAGCTAGATCAGTCCCTCTCGGGGAACCAGGGTGAGACGCACGCGATGGGCGCTAGGGGCGGCTCGCCTGGGAGTAAATTACGCGTGGGTCATTCACAGCGTTTGGAGGGGAGGCAGTCGTGGCCGAGCAGACGACGCTTGTCAGGTTCGAGCCCTACCCCTGGTATGCCGACGATGTCGACGACCCGCTGGCCGCCTGTTGGCACTGCGGCTGGAAGACCACCTGGCCCAGGTCGAAGCGCCGTTCGGCGTAGATGGCTGAGCGGGGCACGCTGAGCCTCGCCTCCTGAATGGTTGCGCGGCTCTGGTGCCTTGTCCGGCCTCGCCCGGTGTTCTGACCCGGTAGTCGGCGCCCCTCCCGGGGTGCGTGGCCTGGCGGCGGCGCTCGCGGAGCTCGCCTCCCGCTCGCAGCAGGCGGTACATGGTCGACTCCGAGGCCAGGTAGGCGCCCTCGTCGAGCAGCGTCGCCCACACCTGGGCGGGGGCGGCACGTCGGCGGTGTCAGCCACCGCCACCTCCGGCTGCGGTGTGGATCTTGTCCGGCCGAGCCACGCCGATGAGGTGGCCGGAAAGGGTGGTCACCACCACCCATGGCACCGGGTTCTTCTTCAGGTTCTTCGACATCTCCTCGGCGGTGACGTGGGGCCGGTAGGTGCTCGGGCCTTCCTGCATGACCTCGGGGACGGGGCGGCCGTCGTTGACGCCGAGGTCCTCGGCCCGCACGAGCCCGAGAACGACCCGCTGGGTGCCCGTCACGACGAGGGAGAACTCCCACGCTCCGAGGCGGTCGCGGAGCTCGGCGACCGTCTCCTGCAGGCCGCAGGTGGGCACGTCGGGATCGGCCAGTGTTGAGAGTCGCGCTCTGTCGGCGAGCGTGCCCTCGAAGGGCAGGCCGTCGCCGATCCAGTCCACCTTGGAGCCGACGTAGTCGTAGACCTCGGTGAACCCCATGCTCTCGAGCCGCCACGCGGCTCGTGGGCTCATGTCTCAGAGCGAGTCGTAGCAGTAGGTGATGACGGCCCGCGTGCCGTCGAGCCGCTCCGGCGCCAGCTCGTTCAGCTTCTTCAACGGCACATGGATGGCCCCGGTGATGTGGGACTCCTCCCACTCCCTTTTCGGCATCACGTCGACGAGTTGGGCGCCGGCGGCGACGAGGCGCTGCACTTGGTGACGGTCGATCTCGCTGGGCATCACGATCCTTTCGCGCTGGTTCGGGAGGGACATGGTCCGCGCAGGCGCAGGGCGGCGTTGATCAGGCCGATGTGGGTGAAGGCCTGGGGCGTGTTGCCGAGGGCAGATCCTGGTGGCCACCGACAGGCCCGATCTCGTTCGCCCGCGTCGAGGAGATCATGAACCCCGGTCCCGCAACGGTGCGGGCACACGAACCGCTGGAACCGCTTCTGGAGCGAATGGCCGGCCGCGGCGTCGGTCAAGTACTTGTGACGACCCCGGAGGGACGGCTTCACATGACGGGTCAGGTGGCCGTCGCCGTTCGCAGGGCGCCGAGGACCTCGACGAGCGGCGGGTAGTCGCCCAGGGTCGTGCCCCGATGGAGATAGCGGATCGTGCACTGAGGATCGAGGATGGCGATGCCGGGGGCCTGGAGGATGTCACCGGTGGGACGGCCCTGGCGGGCCCGGCGGAGTGATGCGAAATAGCGCTTCCAGGTGGAGAGCCGGACGAACTGGTCCCAGCGGATCCGCTCGATCCCGAGGGCCCGGTAGAGGTTCTTGTCCGGGTCAAGCAGAGCAGGGAAGGGAAGGCCGTCTTGCATGAGCTGTCGGGCTTGGAAGTCGGCACCGGTTCCCACGACCAGGGCACCGGCCCCCAGGGATTCGATCTCAGGATGAGCGCCCCGCAACTGCGAGAGCACGTCGCGACAGGGCATTCACCCGTAGTAGCGGACGAGTTGAATGACAGTTAGGCGGTCGAGGTACCTGGAGAGGAGCACGGGCTCGCCGTCAGCGGTGTGGAGCTCGATCTCGGGGAGGTGCTCGCCGACGTTCATGCAAGGGTCTCCTTTCGCTGTGGCTGCGCGTTTCCCTGTGGCGGCGGGCCGAGTGCCTGGCGGGGCTCAGGGCTTCTTGACCTGCGACCGGATCGGCGTGTCCTTCAGGACGTTGTTGGTGACAGGGGAACCACGCTCGGCGCCGCCCCTCTTTGAGTTGTCATCTGCTTGGAGGATCCTAGAACCATCGAATCCGGGCTGATCAAGAGCGGCACGCTGATACTGACCGGACGCCCCTGAACGCTATTCCAAGGAGGAGGTCGGCGGTTCGAGC